>DATHJR010000188.1:0-3937 GCA_035286525.1 Gemmatimonadaceae bacterium
CGTGGTATTTGCGGCCGGTGGTGCCGTGCTCGTACATCATGCGGCTCCGCTCGTCGAGGGAGAGCGCATACCAGTTCTGCCCCACCTCGCGCTTCTTCGACATCGGGTAGAACGAGATGTACGGCATCTCCGCGGGGAACGGTGGCTCGAGCCGGCGCACAACCATGGGTGCGCTTCGCTCCGCTTCGACGCGCGCTCTCACCGCCTTCTCGTACTCCTCGTCACCCACGCTTCCGCCGCGCGCGACAGCATCGCGTGCGAGCTCCGCCGTGATGTGGTAGAGCCCTGCTTCCGTGATGCTGAGAAAGGTGTACGTCGACACGAGGCGCCGGACGTATGGATTCGCGTTGAGCTCGCGCTGCACCTCGCCTATCGCATCGAGCGTGGGCCTGAAGTGCACCATCATGGTGTCGGAGACCGAGCCGATCACGCGCGCGACGGCGCTCCATCCACCGCCTTCCGGTTTCGACAGCCTCGTCAACAGCGCCGCTGTCTCGCGCTGTTCCTTTTCGTTCGGCGTCAGCCCAACGGGGTGCGCGAACAGCTGGTGCAGCGCGTACCACCCCTCGAGGGTTTCCGGCGGATGGATCTTCTTGTCGTCGCTCATGCCGGCAATTTATCAGCGCAGCACTTTGCCTGCTCGCACTACCCTCTCGCGCTCATCAGCCGGCCAAGCTGCCCCTTTGGGTGCAGCTTGTCCGCGCGACCGCTGAAATACCGCGCATCGAGCTCCGCACTCCCGAGATCCTCGATCTCCTTGTAGCCGAACTCCTTCATCTTCGCAACCAGCAGCTCCGGCGTGAAAAATCCCCGGAACGGCTCGCCCGCTTTCTTCACCCTCCGGCTCAGCGCATCCAGCGCGAGCTTGCTCACGAAGCCGAGCGTCTCTCGCGGCACGGCGTAGTCGAAGGTGACGACATTCGCACTGTTCATCTCGCGGATTGCGCGGAGCGTGCCGAGCACCATCTCGTTTTCGAGATACATCGTCACCCCGAGCCAGGAGAAAAACGTTGACAACCTCTCGTTGAAGCCGACGCTCCGCAGCCCATCGTCGAACGTCTCGCGGTTGAAATCCACCGGAGCGAACGTCATCGACGACGGCACCGCGATCCCCACCTGCGCGAGCCGTTTGCGCTTCCACGCCTGCGTTGCGGGATGATCCACCTCGAACACGCGCAGATCCGCGAACGGATTTCGATACGCGAAGGTGTCCAGCCCGGCGCCGAGCACCACGTACTGGCGCACGCCGCGCTTGACCGCCGCCGCGAGCTCGTCCTCGGCGTACCGGCTGCGCGCGGCCATGAAGGCACGGAAGCGCGCGGCAACGAAATTCTTCGGCTGCTCCGGAAGGTTCGCCTCCGCGCGAGCTCCGATGATCCGCACTGCGAGCGGATCGTCGAACACGGGCGGTTTGTCGAGCAGCTGGTGCGCCGCCCGCCGCTCGGCGACGCGTTGTGCCGTGGCGCTCGGCTTTTCGGGGTGCAGCGTCTACCCCGCAGCGCTGAGCGCGCCGAAGCGTCGGTCGCGTTTCTGGAAGTACTCGACCGCGGCCTCGAGATCCTTGGGGCCGAACTCCGGCCACATTACGTCCGTGAAATACAACTCGGCGTATGCGCACTCCCACAGCAGGAAGTCGCTGAGACGCCGCTCGCCTCCCGTGCGGATGACGAGATCGACATCGGCGGCGGGGCGAGAGTCATGCTCGCCGCCCAGCGCGCGGCCGAACTCCTCTCGCGTCACCTCGTCACCTGCGGCGGCGACGCGCTGCGCGGCGCGCAGAATCTCGTCGCGCGCGGAATAATCGATCGCGAGCCGCATGTGCAGCGTGGTCCCCTGCGCAGTCTTCTCTTCCGCTTCTCCCAGCGCATCGGCGAGCGCGAGCGGGAGGCGATCGCGGCGTCCGATCGCGGTGAGCCGGACATTGTTGTCGAGGAGGCGCGGAACCTCGCTCACGAGACGCGAACGGAAGAGGCGCATGAGGGTTGCGACTTCAGCCGCCGGCCGGCGCCAGTTGTCGCTGCTGAACGCGTACAGCGTGAGCGTGTTGATGCCGAGCGAAGGCGCGTGCTCCACGACCTTGCGCACGACCTCCACGCCAACGCGATGCCCGGCCACGCGCGGCATAGCGCGCTGCGTGGCCCAGCGCCCATTCCCATCCATGATGATCGCGACGTGCAGCGGTTGCGCGTCGGCGTACAGTCGTGGCGACATGAGGTCAGTGTGCAAGATGAGAGCGGCCAGAGTCGTAACGATCGGTGTACACTATCAACGCTCCAGCGTGTCGCGGGTCACCTGAATGATCGATTCCATGTGCGACAGGTAGCGCTGGAGGGCCCGGCGGCCCGCTGGGGCGAGCCGGTACGTGGTGAGGGGCCTCCGCCCCTCGAACGTCTTGGTGACGGTGACGTAGCTCGCGTCCTCGAGCTTGCGCGCGTGGACACTGAGATTGCCGTCGGTGGTGCGGAGCAGCGCCTTGAGCTCGCTAAAGGACAGAGCATCGTTCGCGGCGAGGGCGCTCACCATGCCGAGGCGCAGGCGATGATGGATGAGCTCGTCGAGCTCGCGCGATCCGGTGGCCGCGTCCTTCCCCGCCGCTGCTTCGAATGCGCGGGCGAGCGCTGGATCCGTGCGGCGGCGCGCCGCGGAGCTGGACCTAGCCACCGTAACGCCAGGCGATGAGGGCGCCGAACACGATCGGAAGGGCGCCGAAGCCGGCTGCGAGCAACGCCGTGCTCCACGCGACCGGCGCGAGCACGCCGATGCAGCCCAACACCATGAAGCAGATGCCCATCACCGGCACGGATCGCACGGAAAACATGCCACCCGTCATGACGCCGGCCCCGTAGAGCAGCAACCAGGCGGCCGGGAGAAGTGCGTACAGACCGAGGCGCGCGAAGTAGAAGGTGAGCACCACACCCACCGCGATAGGCGGAGCGAAGCCAAGGGCGAACTTGCGGAGCGGAGCGAAGATGAACGGCTCCTGCACGCGCCGTCCCTTCCAGATGCTGGAGGTGACCCCGACCACGACGGCAAGCGCGGCAGCGGCGAGCCACTCGCCGAGCCAGACGGGACCTGGCTTCAACCCTCGGCTGAGGACCGCGGCTGCGAGGGCGATGACGCCGGTCGCGATCTGTCCCCAGCCGGAGACGCCAGTAAACGCCGACGCGCTCTCCATGGTCTCGCGGATGTACCGGAGATCGTCGAGGGCGCGGGTGCGAAGGGTGGAGGTGGACATCGCTCAATCATGCGACGAAAGCACCGGCTTTGCAAGTACTTTGTATCACAAAGACGTGCCGAGGCGGGTTCGGGTCGTGGCCTTAGCCGGCGTCGACGGGGTGCGCGTCGTCGAGAATGCGGTCGAACACCTGCTCGAGCTGCGCCAGCTCGAATGGCTTTTCGATGAAAGGGCGACCAGAGCTCGAGAGAAACGTCGAGGCCTCGATCGAGGCGACGTCGCCGGACGAAAAGACGAGACGACGAACGAGGTCTGGACGTTCGGCGACGATCGCGCGGTACAGTTCCACTCCGGAACAGTTCGGCATCCGAAGATCGCACATCACGACGTCGAAGAAACCCGGTTTCGACTGGAGAAGCGTCTCGAGCGCCTTGGCGCCGTCTTCGGCTTCCTCCACGTCCCAATCGCGCCGCGTGAGGAACCGCTTGATCGCAGAGCGTATGCTCGACTCATCGTCGATGACGAAGAGACGGGAGCGGCGGCGTTTCGTGTGCGCGCTGTGCGCGACGTGTCCGCTGTGCGGCTGACTCTTCATTATCGTTCCTGTGTGGAGCACGACCTCGCCACGATCCCGTGATTTCTGTTGAATTCATAGCGCATGGGCCATCGTAAGTCACTGGCCAGAGTCACCGCTCCCACCGCCCCCCACGCCTGAGCGGAGTTAGAAATCCCTCACATGGTGCGCGGTGCCGGCAAGCGCAA
>DATHJR010000189.1:0-3332 GCA_035286525.1 Gemmatimonadaceae bacterium
GTGCCGCGCGTGCGGCGTGCGCACGCGCTCGACATGAGCGCGCGCGAGGACAGCCTCGCGGGCGTGCGGGTGACGGTGGCGATGGCGCACCGGGCGACGGCGTCTGGCGATCTGGCGCTGACGGGCACGGTGCAGGCGCTGCACGAGACGAACGTGTACGCCCGCGCGAGTGGATACGTGCAGCGGTGGACATCGGACATCGGAGCGCGCGTGAAATCCGGGCAGCTGCTCGCAGTGGTCGAGACGCCGGACATCGATCACCAGTTCGATCAGGCGCAGGCCGACCTGATGCGCGCGCGCACGGCGCAGACGCTGGCGCGGCGGAATCTCGACCGGTGGCAGCGGCTCGAGCGCGACAGCGCGGTGTCGGCGCAGGAGCTCGACGAGCATCAAAGCGCCTACGACGACGCCACGGGGAACGTGACCGCGGCGCGCGCGAACGTGGGCCGCTACGCGTCGCTCAAGGGGTACGCCAATGTGCAGGCTCCGTTCGCGGGAGTCGTGACGGCGCGCAACATCGATGTCGGGATGCTCGTGGCGCCCGCGACTACGCCAGGCACGCGCGGGCTGTTTACGATCGCGCAGACGGATACCGTGCGAGTCATGGTGAGCGTGCCGCAGGCGCAGGTTGCGGCGATCACGATCGGGCAGCAGGCGGACATCGTGCTGCCGGATGGCGGGCGCACGGTGAAGGGGGTGGTGATGCGCACCTCGAGCTCGCTCGATGCGGCGGCGCGCACGCTGACGGTGGAGGTGGATGCGCCGAACAGGGATGGGGCGCTGCTGCCGGGCATGTTCGGCGAGGTGCACTTCCATATCGCGGGCGGAACGCCGCCGGTGCGCGTTCCCTCGGGCGCGCTGGTGTTCCGGCCGGAGGGGACGCAGGTGGCGATGGTGGGACCGGACGACATCGTGCACTACGTCAAGGTGACGCTCGGCCGCGACTACGGCGCCGATGTCGAAGTGCTGGCCGACGTTCCCGATGGAGCGCGGCTGATCCTCAACCCGTCCGACGATGTGGTGGAGGGGCTGAAGGTGCACGTCATCGGCAACGTGGACAGCAAGGACAAGTAGCGTGGCCCGACCGGGCTGATCGTGACCGGCGATCGTTCGGCCACTCCCGAGAGGGCAGGCAAGCCCTCGCCGAACGGCCAGGCCATTTAGTAACGCTCCGCTCCTAAAAACGACATCGCGCGGCGCACGACCCGAGCCGGGGCTCCCGTCTTCTCGGGCGTCGCGGCGTCGCCCGCGCTTGCAGTGCGTGAATGGGGGCGCCATTGATTTCAACTTTGTTATTAATAAAGGATCATTTAGTTATAAATAAACAAATCATTGTGCGTCCGCGACTTGAGCGTGCGCGATCCACGCCAGTATCCTCGCAGCGGTTGCCAGTCCCCGCATCACGAAACGGAGTCTCCTCGTTATCGAAGGCGAGTTGATACAATGACGCTCCAACAGTGTCGTTCGCCGCGTCCACTGGAGGCACAATGAGGTCGACGACGCACATGCACGGCACGAGATGGCTGAGGGTCGGCGCGCTCATCGCCGCCACCACTGCACTCTCCGCATCACCAGCACTCGCGATGGTCCTCCGCGGAGGTGATTCGACGGTCGTCGTGGATCGGTCCATGGGCGAACGCCAGAGCGTGAAGGAGGCCTATCGAGCGTACGTTGCGTCGATCGAGAATGGCGCGCGCGCGACCTCCGCGAGCTACGCGGTGAAGCGCGTCAAGCTGATTCCCGCGTTCGCACGCAAGTACGGGTTGCGGTGCTCGGCCTGTCATACGGTCTGGCCCGAGTTGAACAGCTTCGGACAGCAGTTCCGCGACAATGGGTACCAGTTGCGAAACGAGAAGGACTCGCCGATTGCGCAGAATAACGCTTATATCCCGCTCACAATTCGCGTGACGCCTCAATTCCACGTCGAGCGCGCCACCAAACAGCTCGTCGATGCCACGCCTGGAGATGCAACCAGCGGGCAAGTCGAGCGAAACCTCACCTCCCACGGCTTCGATCTTTCGGGAATCGATATCTGGACCGCCGGTACGCTGTGGAAGAACGTGTCCTTCGTCGTACTCCTCTCCGGCGACAACCTCGGCTCGTTCGGCTTCGAAGCGATGCATGTGCGCTTCGACAACCTCGGGGACAGCCCGTGGCTGAACCTCAAGGTCGGAAAATTCGAGCTCGACAATCTGATCTCCGAGAAGCGCTTCCTCTTTCTCTCGGGCAACGGCGGCTCGTATCAGTCATATCATTTCTCCGCGCCGGGAAGCTCCGTCGATTTCGGCGTCGGCGACAATCAGATCGGGGCCGAGCTCTCGGGGCATTCGCTGAACAGCTACACTCGCTACAGCGCCGCATTACTGACATCGAGCGACGGAGACCCGAGCTCGGCGAACTTCAGCAGCTACGACGCCAACTTCAACATCAGCCAGGCTTTCGATGGCGGGAAGATGGGAGTCGAGCGACTGGGACTGTACGCCTATGTCGGAGAGCGGCCGACTAGCTACCAGACCTCCGGCGGCGAGGATATTCCCGGCACGGGGTCCAATCGAAAGATGTTTTATCGAGCCGGGGTTTCGGGCGACTTTTTCCTCCACAAACTCGAGTTTCTGCCCTTCTACCTGCACGGCAACGACAACGCCTACCTGGCGTCCAGCACGCCGTCGAATAGCCCGCTCCTCGATGGGGCGCGAGATGCGTCGTGGAATGGCGGGTTTCTCGAGACCCACTATTACATCAATCAGCAGTTGGTCCTCTTGCAGCGTGTCGAGGCGATTCGCATGTCGCAGCAGGCATTCGCGGACATGCCGAGTACACTGGGTAACGTCGATGCGTACTCGTTCGGCACGCGCTGGTATCCGTTCATGTTCAGCCGGGCCGGTCTCGCGGTGCACGGCGAGTACTCACTCGTGAAGACCGTCAGCCCGGGGCAACTCCCGTCGGACGGATCCACCGTGAATATCTGGACGAGCAGTCTGCTCTTCGCGTTCGACTTTGATTTCTGATCCTATCAGGAGGCGTGTCATGAGTCGAGTCGCCCGCCAGATCGCTGCAATCGTCGCCATTGGAGTCGTCGCCAGCCTCCTCTCGGCCGCGGATGGTTTCGCCCAGAGCGTGCACGGACTGCCGATGGAGGGCCGCGGTGGCGACACCAAACCGAACACGCGTGTCGGGCGCCCTGCGGTCGGAAAGGAGGAGTACACGCGGTACTGTGCCGGCTGCCACGGTGATCGCGGCGATGGCCAGGGGGAGAATGCACAGTGGATCGACCCCAAGCCGCGCGACTTCACCCAGGCGGCGTTCAAGTGCCGATCGACGCCGAGCGGCAC
>DATHJR010000190.1:0-3767 GCA_035286525.1 Gemmatimonadaceae bacterium
CGATCTCCCTCGGGACAAGAAGGTCGAGATCGGTCTTACGTACATCTTCGGTATCGGCCGCGAGCTCGCCCGTCGCATCGTCGAGAGCACTGGGGTGAGTGCCGACCTCCGCATCAAGGATCTCAATGATGCGGATGTGAACCGTCTCCGCCAGGCGATCGAAAAAGACTACCGCGTCGAGGGTGCGTTGCGTACCGAGGTCGCGATGAACATCAAGCGATTGATGGACATCGGTTCGTATCGCGGTATCCGTCATCGCCGCGGACTGCCCGTGCGTGGCCAGCGTACGCACACCAACGCGCGCACCAAGAAGGGTCCGCGTCGCGCCATCGCCGGCAAGAAGAAGATCACCAAGTAGCAGCCACGTAGAACACGTCGATGGTGGAGCGGGTGCGACTCGCGCCCCGCCGCCTCAACTCTCAAGCTCCGACCCCAGCTCATGGCAACTGCAAAAACCGGCTCGGCCAAGAAGTCGAAGCGCGTCGTCGATCCCGAGGGGATCGCACACGTCAATGCGACCTTCAACAACACGATGATCACCATTACCGACATGCACGGTAACACGATCTCGTGGGCATCTTCGGGAAAGGCGGGCTTCAAGGGCAGCAAGAAGTCCACGCCATTCGCCGCGACCGTTGCCGCAGAAGCATGCGCGCGCGAAGCGCTCGGGCTCGGGCTCAAGCGTGTGCACGTTCGTGTGCAGGGACCGGGGAGCGGACGCGAGTCTGCAATCCAGGCGCTCGCTGCCGCTGGGCTGCAAGTTCGCTCGATCAAGGATGTCACGCCGATCCCGCACAACGGCTGCCGTCCGCCGAAGCGTCGTCGCGTGTGATTCACGAGAGCCGGGCACAGTCGCCCGGCTCTTCGCAGGTGCAGGTGCACCATTTGGGTCGGGACCCTAATTCCCATACGGGTTCACCGCGCATTAGGGGCGGGGTGAAGCGTCGCCGGGCAGATCCGGTGAGACCGAACGAGGATATTCAATCATGGTTCAGGCAATCGATCTAACAGGGCTGGTTCGTCCGGCTCTCGTCGAAGCGACGAAGAGGGAAGACAATCCCAACGTCGCCGAATTCCGGATGCAGCCGCTCGAGCGGGGCTTCGGACACACGCTGGGTAACGCTATGCGTCGCCTCCTCCTCTCGTCGCTCCGCGGCTCGGGTGTATGGGCGTTCCGCATCGATGGCGTGCTGCACGAGCACCAGACGATCCCGGGCGTCGTCGAAGACGTCCATCAGATCATCGGTAACCTCAAGTCGCTGACGCTGCAGCTCGCCGATGATGTCGACGAAGCGGTGCTTCGCATCCGCAAGACGGAAGCGGGCCCCGTCACCGCCGGTGACATCGAGCAGTCGGGCGTCGTTCGCATCGGCGATTTGCGCCACCACCTGTTCACGCTCC
Organism: Gemmatimonadaceae bacterium; assembly: GCA_035286525.1. GTDB lineage: Bacteria > Gemmatimonadota > Gemmatimonadetes > Gemmatimonadales > Gemmatimonadaceae > FEN-1250. Next base: position 1,402 of record DATHJR010000190.1, read on the forward strand.
AGGACGAGCGTGAGCTGAACGTCGAGCTGTACGTCAACAAGGGACGCGGCTACGTCGAGGCCGACCAGCATCCGCTGGATCGCGGCCTTCCCGTCGACCTCGTTCGCGTGGACTCGATCTACAACCCCGTACGTCGCGCGAACTTCTCGGTCGCCGAGACGCGCGTCGGACAGCGCACCGATTACGACCGGTTGACGCTCACCGTCGAGACGAACGGAACGATCTCTCCCGAGGAAGCGGTGAGCTATGCCGCCGCGCTGGCGCAGACGCACTTCCAGTTCTTCGCCAACTTCGGCTCGCACGCGCAGGGCTCCGTCGCTTCCAACGGTGAGCACTCGGTAGACGCGATGCGCCTGTCGCAGCTGTTCAAGACTCCGATCGACGAGCTGGAGCTGTCCGTCCGCTCGGTGAACTCGCTCAAGAACTCGGACATCCGCACCCTCGGCGATCTCGTTCGCCAGACGGAAGCGCAGATGCTCCAGGTGAAGAATTTCGGCAAGAAGTCGCTGCAGGAGATCGCCGATCTCCTCGAGCGTGAAGGACTGAATTTCGGGATGCGCTACGATGACGGCGCCGAGGGTGTGCGGGTGTCCGATTGGGGAACGGCTCCCAGTCGTGCCGCCGCTGCCGCGCCAGACGACGAGGAGTAGACTGCAATGCGTCACAGAAAGGCCGGACGGCAGCTCCGTCGCACCAGTGAGCAGAAGCTCGCGCTCATGCGAAGTCTTGCGAAGTCGCTGATCGAGCGGGGCGCGATCGAGACGACGGAAGCGAAGGCCAAGGAGCTGCGGCCGTTCATCGAGAAGCTGATCACCAAGGCGAAAACCGGAACGCTGCACGCGCGGCGTCTCGCGGGTCGTCACATCCAGCAGCGCGAAACCGCCGACAAGCTCTTTCAGGAAGTCGGCGTCAAGTTCGCAACGCGTAACGGCGGCTATACGCGCATTCTCAAGGTCGGTCATCGCAAGGGTGACGGGGCCGAGATGGCGCGTATCGAGCTGATCGAGGGCTGAGCATGTCGGGGAAAGAGTGCTACGTGTGCAAGAAGGGCGTTTCCTTCGGGAACAACGTCTCGCACGCCAACAACAAGCTGCGCCGCGTCTGGAAGCCGAATCTCCAGGTCGCACGCATTCTGATCGACGACAAGATCACCAAGATCAAGGTCTGCACGCGCTGTCTCAGCGCGGGCAAGATTCAGCGCGCTCCCCGGGGGACTCGAGTCGCATGATCGTCCGGCCCTTCAGCATCGAAAACAGGGAGCGCCTCGGCGGGCTCCCTGTTTTCGTAAACGTCACCGAGTGAGCCGATGAAATCCGCGCTGATCACCGGCATCACGGGGCAGGATGGGTCCTACCTCGCGGAGTTCCTGCTCGACAAGGGCTACAAGGTCTACGGCATCGTGCGCCGCAGCTCGACCACGCCGTACGAGCGCATCGCGCACCTCGTCGACCGCATCGAGCTCCTCTCGGCCGATCTCCTCGACCAGCACTCGCTCGTCGACGCGATCGCCGCCTGCGCGCCGGATGAGATCTACAACCTGGCGGCGCAGAGCTTCGTGCAAACTTCGTGGACGCAGCCGGTGCTCACCGGCGAGTTCACCGCGATGGGTGTGACTCGCGCGCTCGAAGCGTTCCGCAAGGCGGCGCCCAAGGCCCGCTTCTACCAGGCCAGCTCGAGCGAGATGTTCGGCCGAGTCGTCGAGACGCCGCAGACGGAATCGACGCCCTTCTATCCGCGTAGCCCCTACGGCGTCGCGAAAGTCTACGGCCACTGGATCACCGTGAACTATCGCGAGAGCTATGGGCTCTACGCGGTGTCCGGGATCCTGTTCAATCACGAAAGCCCGCGCCGAGGACTCGAGTTCGTGACGCGCAAGGTTACCGACGGGGTTGCGCGCATCAAGCTCGGACTCTCGAATGAGCTTGCACTCGGCAACCTCGACGCGCGCCGCGACTGGGGCTTCGCCGGCGACTACGTCGACGCGATGTGGCGCATGCTGCAGCTCGATGAGCCACAGGATTTCGTGGTCGGCACGGGACACACCTGGACGGTGCAGCATCTCTGCGAGACCGCGTTCGGCGTCGTCGGGCTCGACTATCGCAACCATGTGGTGCAGGATCCGCGCTTCATGCGTCCAGCCGAGGTCGACCTGCTCGTTGCGAATGCATCCAGGGCGAAGCAGATCCTGGGATGGGAGCCGAAGGTGTCGTTCCATCAGCTGATCGAGATGATGGTCGAGGCCGATCTGGCGCGACACCAGGCTCGGGGCTGACGTGCGAGCGCTGGTGACCGGCGCGGCCGGTTTCGCCGGCCAGTGGCTGTGTCGCGAGCTGCTGCATTCCGGATGGGATGTGTGGGGCGCGCGG
>DATHJR010000191.1:0-5568 GCA_035286525.1 Gemmatimonadaceae bacterium
AGATTCCGAAGGCCTCGCGGAGCGTGTCGACACGATCGTAGGATCCGAACAGGCTGTCCGACACCGCATAATACGTGGCGAGCGCGTTGACGGTCGCTTGCACGCCGATCGAATCGGCGAGCGCGCTCCCGCGATCGGGAACGACAATCGCCCTGGCGCCGTGCCTCACAGCCTCGAGCAACGCGTGGACCTCTACCGGGGTCGGGTCGATCGGCGTGTTGAGTAGGAAGTACGTCGACGTGCTGTCGAGAGGTCCCGCGAAGGGGACGACCCGCTCGCTCGTCGGCCATCCGAGTCTGTGGAGCACCTCGCGAAGCCCAGCGGCGCCGTTTACCGCGCGCGAGCGTGTGCTGAGAAATGGTCCATAGGAGACTTCGACCACCGGCGACAGGATCACGGTGATGACGAGCGCGATGAGGAGAGCCGGGAGTACGAAGCGCGGCTTGAGCCAGCGATCGATCAGGCGATCAGCCACGCGGGCGCACGATCGGAAGGGCCAGCGACAGCAGGCGCTCGTACCGGTCGCGGTTGCACTCGCCGAGGCCGTAGATCACGAGCTCGTAGGCGCGAGCGAAATCGCGGAAGCCGGGAAAGATCGGAGACGCGCGCTTCCTCACCTCGCGCACATAGTCGCCGGCCGTCTTGGATGGATGCAGCCGCAGCTGGTTCTGCCGCGCACCCGCGTCGAGCAGCGCGGCGTACAGCGCGTGCGCCGCGGCAGTGAAATCGCCGCGGGCCGCAAGCTGTTGCGCCGCGGCCCATGCGTCGCCGCGCGTCGCTCCCGGCTGCATCTCCCATCCCTGTCCGGCGATCCGGAGCGCGGTGCGCGCGCGCCAGAGGTAAACCGAGCGGGCGATGACGGCGGCAGTGAGCAGCGCCAATCCGACGATCAGCGTCCAGAAGAGCGGAGGCGATTTGCGAAGCACGCCGAATGCGGGCAGGATCCAGAGGAAAAAACGGCCCAACATCTCCCAAACGAAACCCCAGAACCGGCTCCAGAGCGACGTACGATTGTACGTCGGCACTGCATAGACCGCCTGCACTGCGCGGTGAATCGTTTGCTCTGGAAGTTGCTCGAGGAGCACGCGCATTCGTGTCAGAGACTCCAGAGGTGGGTGCGACGCTCTAACATACCGCGCCTTCGTGTGGTGGGCGAACTAGCGAGGATAGCTGTCGCACACGGAGCGCACGGGGCACGTGGGGCAGCCGCGCGCTCGCGCCGTGCAAACGAGTGCTCCCAGCTCCATGAGTGCCTGGTTGTGCGTGTACGCAGTGGCTCCGGTACGCGGCAGGACGGCGAGCGCGATCGCCCACGTCTTCTTGTGGCCGGCGTGGGTGCGCGGATTCACGTGCGGCGCGAACACGCGGGTGAGCACGCGCGCGACGTTCGTGTCGACGAGTGGCGCGCGTCGCTCGTACGCGAAGGAGGCGACGGCCCCTGCGGTATAGGCGCCGATGCCCGGAAGCTCGCGCAACGCCTCGGGATGCTCGGGAATCCTGGCAGGCTCGCGCCCGCGAACGATGGTCCGCGCGAGGAGCTGGAGGTTGCGTGCCCGTGCGTAGTATCCGAGCCCGCTCCACGCCTCCATCACGCGCGCGGGGCGAGACCTGGCAACCGCCTCGAGCGTCGGGAACTGGTGGAGGAATTCGGCGTACTTCGTGATGACCCGCGACACCTGGGTCTGTTGGAGCATCAGCTCCGACACCAGGATGTGATAGGGGTCACGCGTGCGGCGCCATGGCAGATCGCGCGCGTTCAGCCGGTACCACGCGCGCAGCTTGCGGCCGAAGGCTGCGCGGCGCACTGGCGTTATGGATGTGGAAGTCACTCGGTGGAACGCTATGTACCCTCACCGACGGGTGCAACCGGCGACCCGGATGTTAGATTCTGAGCTCGCCACCGCCCGGTAGCGGGCCGACCGTTCGCCTCAGGAGCACGTATGAATGTCGTTCGACTTTCCGCGATGCTGGTCGTTGCGAGCACGCTCCCGGTGCTCGGGCAGATTCACTACACGCCCACCGTGCAGCACTATCGTCTGCACTCCACCGTTCAGCGCTCGCAGGAGCAGAACGGGCAGAAGACCGATGGCGTGATTACGAACGAGCAGCAGGTGACGGTGGCGATTCAGGCGCCGGGATCGAAGGGGGCGCTCACCGACAAGGACACGCTCCAGTTCGCGGTGACGCTCGACTCGGTCAACATGAGCTCCAACCTCGCCGTGCAACTTCCAGACGTGCAGGTCATGCAGGGGACGAAGGTGAGCGGCGCCATGCTCCCCTCCGGAAAGGTTCTGCGCTTCGGATCGGACACCAAGGTGCCGGACGGCGTCGATCGCGAATCGATCGTCGCGAGCATGGCGCACTTCCTACTCACCCTTCCCGCGACGGCGGGCGCAGGGACAACGTGGACGGACACCGCCACGACGAAGGTCTCGAAGGATAGTAGCACGATAAACACGCAAACCATCACCGTGTCGAAGGTGATCGGCGATACGACGGTAGGCGGGCAGGCCGCGTGGCGGGTACACAGAACGTCGACGCTCGTCATTTCGGGAATGCAGGCGCAGGCGAACCAGAAGATCACGATGGATGGCACCGGCACCGGCGAGGCGATGTACTATATCGGCACCAACGGTATCTACCTTGGCTCCACGGCGACGCAGTCGATGAAGGAGACGGTGAAGGCTGCGGGCACGGTCATTCCGGTCACGCAAACCGCGACCTCGACCGTTACGATCATCCGCTGATCTGATCCAAGTTCGCGGCGCGCAGCTGCGCGTCGCCGCAGTCGTTCGAAAAGCTTCACCCACGGGGGAGCGATGGCGGACGAACAGCGAATTGCGGTGCTGGAGCGGCACGTGCGTGCACTGTACGAGCAGTTGGCTGCCCTGCGCACGGAGCTGAGGGCGGGGGAGGGTGGGCCGCGCGCGGCGGCCCCGCGCGTTGAGCCCGCGGCGCAGCCGGAGATGGCGGCCGCCGCTCCGCCGGTGCTCGATACCGCTCCCGCGGCCGCTTCCACTCCCGATCGGCTCGACCCGCCACCGCCTCGCGCAGCTCCCGCCCCTCGGCGCGACCTGAATCCCGACATCGACCTCGAGAAGCTCCTCGGACGCTACGGCACCATCGCCGTCGCGTCGCTCGCGATCCTCATGGGCGTCGGCACTTTTCTCTCGTGGGCGATCGAGCACGGACATCTCGGACCGACCGTTCGAGTGATCCTCGGCTTCATCGGAGCAGGCATCGTCGCCGGTGTGGGCCTGTGGGTTCGGAAGAACCGCGACATGCGATTCGGCAACGTGCTTCTCGCACTTTCGCTCGCGATCGTACATGTCGACGCGTGGGCTGCCGGTCCGCACCTGCAGGTGCTCAGCACCGTTGCCGCTCTCGCGATCGCCGCAACCGCCTCGGCCGCACTCGCCGCGCTCGCGCTCACATCCGAGGAGCGCACGCTGTTCGCGATCGGCTTCGCCGGCGCGCTGCTCGCACCGTTCATCACCGCACGTGAGCCCGGATCCATCGTCTTGCTCTTGACGTATGGATGGGTGGTGATCGCCATCTGTCTCTTCGCGATTCGAGAGAAGGGCTGGCGCCCATTGCTCTGGCTCACCGTCATCGGCGCCGCACTGTACGTTGCCGCGGCGGAGGCCGCCGGCCCCGGCGCCGACCACAGCTGGCTAGCCGCGCACTCACCCGTGATCTTCGCCCTGGCGTGCGCCGCATCCGGGCTTCTCTTCGCACGCGACAGCCTGCGCTCGAAGCTCGCCCTCGCGTTTCTGATGCTCGCGTGCTTCGCGACGATCGTCTACTCGATGGGCGTGAATCGCATCGAGGTGAGCGTCTCGCTCGTGGGAACGATCGCGGCGTATCTGATCGCGCGCGAGCTCGAGACCGACGCGCGATGGCTCGTCATCGGCAACGTCGTCCTGCCACTCGGCTTCCTCTTCGCCACGGTGGCGTCCACCAGCGACCGGACGGCTACGGCGCTGGCCGCCGCCGCACTCACCGCGGTCGCGGCGGTGCTCGCGTGGGAAGACGAAGAGGAACGGTCGCACCACCTCTTCGTCACCGCGATCTCCAGTGGCGTGGCCATCGTGCTCTATCTCTCCGACTTCGACACCCGCTGCATCGCGGCGCTCGCACTCGATGCGGCACTCTTCTCGATGATCCTCCGCTCGACTCGCACGAGACTGCTCGCGCCGCCGATCATGATCGGCCTGCTCATCGCGTCGGTATGGTCGTACTTCCTGCTCGAGAAACGAGGGCTGTACGCGTACACACCCTTCCTCACGATCGAATCGTTGTGCGCGCTCGCGGTGGTGCTCTCGTGGGCGATCTTCGCGTTCGCGCTGAAGCCGACCCCCGAGGAAAAGTCACCGGAGCATGCGCAGCTGTCGGGGCTGGTCGGCAGCCTGGCGATCATCGCCGCCTTTATGTGGGTGCGGCAGGAGCTCGTCGATGCGTGGTCGCACGACGCCGCGATGTTCGCGCTCATCATCTATTACGCGCTCGCGGGGCTCGCCCTGATCTTCGCCGGCCGCTTCCGACGCGTCGGCTTGTGGCGCGCCGCCGGACTCGCCCTCGCATTTTACGCCGGCTACAAGGCGCTCGTGGAAACCTTCACGATCGATGCGGTAGGACTGCGGGTCGGCGCGCGCATCCTCGTCGGGGTATTCCTCGCGGCCGTCGCGTACTGGTACAGAGTGCCACAGGGTCCGCCGGCCGATATCACCTCGACGGTCACACCTCCCGCCGGCACCGAGGCGGCCGCCGAACCACTCTAGTTCGCGTGCGGAAGTAGATCATAATCCGTTCAATCCGTGCCTCTCATCCGTTCAATCCGTTTCACCAATTGTTAACGGCCCGTCGCGCAAGCCGAAGGTCGCAACAAAATGAAAACTGTCAACGGCCGCCGTGCGCATGGCAGGTCGTAACATGTGACAAACGAATTGATCGGGTGTACTGCACGGATTGGAACGGAGAGAGCCCCGGGAGAAGCTGAACGTCTCTCGCGCTCACTCGTGAAAATCGTCGCTGGCCCGCCGCTTCTTCACCTCCGCGCGCCGCTTCTTCGACTCGAGCCGCTTCTCCTTCGATGCTCGTGTCGGGCCCGTCTTCCTTCGCGCGCGCGGCACCGTCAGCGCGCTTCGCACGAGCTTCACGAGCCGCTCCTCCGCCGCCTGGCGATTGCGCAGCTGACTCCGATGCTCGCTCGACACGATGCGGATGACACCATCGGCATTTGTGCGCGACGCTAGTCGCCGCAGCACTCCCTCGCGCACCCCCTCCGGAATTGCCCTCGTTTCGGCGATGTTCCAGAGCAGCTCGATCCGCGTCGACGAGGTGTTGACGTGCTGTCCGCCCGCTCCGCCCGACCTGCTCGCGCGAATCGACAGCTCATCCCGGGGAATCGAGACCTCGTCGTTCACCTCGAGCGCATCGCTCACTGCGAGCCGCCTTCCCGCGCCGCCACCACCTCGGGCGTGCGATGCACGCGCACGGCGGCCACGCGCCGCGAGTCCATGGCCACCACCTCGAGCTCGCCGCCGTTGAAGGGAACGCGGTCGCCCA
>DATHJR010000192.1:0-8213 GCA_035286525.1 Gemmatimonadaceae bacterium
CGAGGTTCGCGGCCTGCTGCTCGATGCGAGCGCGCGCGGCATTGACGTCGCACCGGCGGGCGCATGGCTCCTCGACTCCTTCTTCGTCGTCCTCGAGCACGCGCGCGAGGTTCGGGCGAGCATGCCCGAAGGCTACTATCACGAGCTGCCGAAGCTCGAGTCCGGACCGAACCAGGGGTATCCGAGAGTCTACGGCATCGCGCTCGAGCTGATCGCGCACACGGAAGGTCAGCTCGACCTGCAGAACATGGAGCTCATGATACGCGAGTATCAGAGCGTCGAGCCACTGACGCTCGGAGAGCTTTGGGCGTGGCCCGTGATGCTCCGCGTGGGATTGCTCGAGAGCGTGCGACGCATGGCGCTTCGCACCAAGCGCGACGTGATGGATGCCGATCGGGCCGACGCACAGGTTCGCCGTTTTCGCGCGACCTCGGGTGGGGATGCGGAGCTGCGGCGCGAGCTCGCGGACTTCGTCGAAAATCCACCGGAGATGACAGCGGCGTTCCTCACGCGATTCTTCCAGCAGATTCGCGTCGCGCGCGCCGATTTCAGCGCGTCGCTCTGGCTCGAGCAATGGATCGCCGAGGACGCGATGAGCGTGGAGGCCGCGGTCCAGAGATCAACACGACGGCAGTCAATGACTCAGCTCGTGATGGCGAACAGCATCACGAGCCTTCGCACGGTGGCGGGCTTCGCGTGGCCGGAGTTCGTCGAGTCGATGAGCGTTACGGACGAGGTGCTTCGCGAAGATCCGGCGGGGGTCTACTCTGCGATGACGTTCGAAGCGCGAGATCTCTACCGCCACGTTATCGAGGAGCTGGCGAAGCGCTCCAGTCGGTCGGAGGCATCGGTCGCGCGCACGGCAATAGACATGGCACGGCAGGCTGACCCTTCAGCCGAGGCAGACGTTCCGGGCACGAGCGCTCCGGACCCGAGCGGCGATAGCGAGCGCCGTTCGCACGTCGGCTACTATCTCATCGATCGAGGACGGCCGGCTCTCGAGCGCACCGTTGGCTACAGGCCCGGGCTCGCGCAGCGCCTCGAGCAGCTGTGGCGCCAGCATCCCGGATCGCTGTACTTCGCCTCACTCGCCATAGCGACGATCGCCGCGCTGGCAGCCGTGATCGCACCGCTGCCGCCGGCAGTTTCGACGAGTATGCGTGTGCTGGCCGTGATCCTCGCCTGCGTGCCGGCAAGCGAGATTGGAATCGCGGTCGTCAACCAGCTCATCACCAGCTTTGTGGCCCCCGATCGATTGCCACGCATGGACTACGCGAGCAGCGGCGTACCGGAGGCGAACCGGACGCTCGTCGTCGTTCCCTTGCTCCTCGACACGCCTTCCGCAGCGCGCGATGCGCTCGATCATCTCGAAACACAGTTTCTTGCCAATCGAGACGCCGAGATCCGCTTCGCATTGCTTGGTGATTTCACCGACGCGGCTTCCGAGTCGCTTCCCACCGACGCCGCGATCGTCGAGGCATTGGAGGATGGCGTGCGCGCGCTGAATCGCGAATATGCCGACACCGCCCCGTTTTACGTATTCCAGCGACCGCGCCGAAGAAACGAGCGCGAGGGCGTGTGGATGGGCTGGGAGCGCAAACGTGGCAAGCTCGAGCAGCTCAACGGGTTCTTGGGTGGAGAGGCTCGTGACGCGTTCTCGGTAGTCGAGGGGGACATCGCGTGGCTGCCCGGAGTACGGTACGTGATCACGCTCGATTCAGACTCCCTCCTGCCTCGTGGCGTGGCGGCCGCGCTGATCGGAACGATCGCGCATCCGCTCCATCGCGCAGTGTTCGTCGGCGACGGCACACGCGTCGTCCGCGGTTATGGCATTCTGCAGCCACGTGTCGGCGTGACGCTGGAGAGCGCGAATCGATCCCGCTTCGCATCGATCTTCGCGGGCCATCCCGGCGTCGACCCCTACACGACGGCCGTCTCGGACGTGTATCAGGATCTTTTCGGTGAGGGCACCTATACCGGCAAGGGAATCTATGATGTGGCTGCGTTCGTACGGGCGACGCGGGGCTTCCCGGAGAATGCGCTCCTGAGCCACGATCTGTTCGAGGGCGCACACGCGCGTGCCGGGCTCGTGACCGACATCGAGATCTTCGATGAGTACCCATCCCTGTACCTGACCGCGCTGCAGAGGCAGCAGCGATGGACTCGCGGCGACTGGCAGCTCCTGCCCTTTATTTTCGCTCGCGGTGCACGCGGCGATGCGCTCTCCGCACTCTCGCGCTGGAAGATGCTCGACAACTTGCGGCGAAGTCTCGTGCCGATCGCGATGCTCGCGTGGCTCGTAGCGGGATGGACGACGCTCCCAGGATCGCCAACGAAATGGACCCTGGTCGCGCTCGGCGCATATGCCACGCGTTGGCTGCTCGCACCTGTGTGGGCAACGATGACGCCTCCCCGCAGACAGTCATGGCGACCGTACTACGCCGCGCTGCAACGGGATCTGGAATTGGCGACCGAGCAAGCGGCGCTCGCCACTGTGTTCCTCCCGCTCGAAGCACTGGTAGCGGTCGATGGAATTGTGCGCGCGCTCGTGCGAACGTTCGTCACGCACCGCCGGATGCTCGAGTGGAAGACTTCCTCTCAGGTCGAGCGCCTTGCGGAGAAACAGGCGCCATCCGTGTGGCGGGAGATGTTGCCGGCGGCCGCGCTGGGAGTAGCGCTGGCAACATGGGGCACGATCGAGTCGCACGCCTTCATCGTGCTTCCGCTCGCGTTCTTCTGGATTGCGGCGCCATTCATCGCGCGCAGCCTCGGCTCCCCAATCACACGCCCCGATCTGGCGCTCACTCCGGCGCAACGCGCAACGATGCTGCGCTACGGCGAGCGGCACTGGCAGTTCTTTGCCCGGTTCGTGAACGAAAGCACCCGATGGCTGGCACCGGACAACTATCAGGAGACTCCGGCTCCCGTCATCGCCGATCGCACGTCTCCCACGAATCTCGGTCTTCAGCTCCTTGCGACGGTCTCCGCTTTCGATCTCGGGCTCATCCAAAGTAGCGAGATGATCGAACGTCTCGAGGGCGCGCTCGCGACAATGAGCTCCATGCGCCGGCTGCGTGGCCATTTCTACAATTGGTATCGTCTTCCGGACTTGGGCGTGCTCGAGCCGCCCTACGTGTCTACCGTGGATTCGGGCAATCTCGCCGGACATCTCGTGGCGACCGCCGCGGCGTGCAAGGAAATCGCCGAGCGAGGGCACGACTCGCACGCCGTGACGCCGAGCGACGCGGAGCGCCTCGAGAGTGTCGCCGCGCGCGCGCGCGAGATGGCACTCGAGATGGATTTCACGCTGCTCTTCGACGAAAAGCGAAAGCTGTTCGCAATCGGATTCGACGAGCGCGCCAATCGGCTCGACCCCTCGTCCTACGATCTTCTGGCATCGGAAGCGCGGCTGGCGAGCTTCATCGCGATCGCCAAAGGCGATGCGCCCACGGAGCACTGGTTTCGTCTCGGGCGTTCCCTCACGTCGCATGCCGGCGCAACCGCGCTCGTGTCGTGGAGCGGCAGCATGTTCGAATACATGATGCCCATTCTGGTGATGCCGTCGCAGCCGTACTCGCTGCTCGACCAGACACATCGCGCCGCCGTGCACCGGCACATCGCCTACGGGCGCGCGAGGGGTGTACCGTGGGGAATCTCGGAGTCGGCGTACAACCTGCGCGACCGGCACGACACCTATCAGTACCGTGCGTTCGGCGTGCCCGACCTGGCGCTCAAGCGCGGGCTCGCCAACGACGTCGTCGTCGCGCCCTACGCGACGGTGCTCTCGCTCGCGGTCGATCCGCGCGAGGCGCTCGCCAATCTCGCGACCCTCGAGCGTGGTGGAGCGCTGGGCGAGTTCGGCTTTCATGATGCGATCGACTATACGCGACCCGACGTGAATGCGACGCAGGCCGTCGTCCGCACGTCGATGGCGCATCACGTCGGCATGAGCCTCGTCGCGCTCGACAATGCCTTGCACGTTGCGGATGGCAGCGGTGTCTGGCAACGCCGCTTCATGGCCGATCCGATGTGCCGGGCCGCGCGGCTCCTGCTCGATGAGCGCGTGCCGCGACGCTACTCCGCGCAGACACCGCAGCCCGATGTCCCCGAGACGTCAGCGGCGCTCTCGCCCACCAGAGACTCGGTGGTTCGCGAGCTCGACACTGCCGCGACGGCCGAGCCGCGTGTTGGCTTGCTCGGCGACCTTCCGTACTCCGTTCTCGTCACCAATGCTGGCGGCGGCTACAGTCGCTCCAACGGCATGGCGGTCACGCGCTGGCGCGCCGACGCGACGCGTGACGATACCGGCCAGTGGATTTACGTGAAGGATCTATACACCGAACGCGTCTGGTCGGCTGCCCACCAGCCGACGGGGGCAACGCCCGACAAGTACCGCGTCACCTTCGCCAACGACCGCGTCGTGTTTCAGCGCCGGGACGGCGACATCGAGACGCGAACGGACATCATCGTGGTGCCGCGCGATCGGGCCGAGGTGCGGGTTGTTGCCGTCACCAATCGATCGCGCACCGCGCGAGAGGTCGAGCTCACGAGCTACGGCGAGGTGGTGCTGACCGACCCCGATGCCGACCGCGCGCATCCCGCCTTCCAGAATCTGTTCGTGGAGACGGAGTGGTCGCCCGACGGCATCATTCTCGCCAGCCGCCGACCACGTTCCTCCAGCGAAAGCCGGCCGTGGTGCGCGCACGTCGTTGCGCCTGGGTCCGACGCCATCGGCAGGATCTCGTACGACACCGATCGTGCGCGCTTCGTCGGACGCGGCCGCAGCGTTCGCGCGCCGCGCGCACTCGATAGCGGCGCGACCTTGTCCGGCACCACCGGGGCCGTGCTGGATCCGATCTTCGCGCTCCGCGTGCGACTCAGCCTGGCGGCCGGTCGCACCGCGAGCGTGGCATTCACGACACTCGTCGCCGACGGACGCGAGGAAGTGCGCGAAGTCGCCGACCGTTATCGCGATTTGCGGGCGGCCGATCGTGCGCTTTCGCTCTCCTGGACTACGACGCAGGTCGAGCTTCGAGATCTCGACGTGCCTCCCGAGGATGCCGCGTTGTATCAGGTCCTCGCCGGCGCGCTGATCTATCCGAACGAGGAGCTGCGTGCGTCGGCGAAGATGCGCGCGGAGAATCGTCGCGGGCAGCGCGCGCTCTGGGCGCACGGCATTTCGGGCGACTGGCCACTCGTGCTCGCGACGATCGGTGACGCGGCGGGGCTGCCGAGCGTGCGGCAACTGCTCACGGCCCACAAGTACTGGCGTATGAAAGGTATCACGGCAGATCTCGTCATCGTCAACACGAGAGATCCATCGTACGTGCAGGATCTGAACGATCAAATCGTGTCGATCATGCGCTCCTCGAGCGAGGGCGGATTCATCGACCGGCCTGGCGGCGTGTTCGCTCGACGCACGGATACCATGACGCCGGAGGATCTGGCACTGCTTCAGGCGACCGCGCGCGTCACGATCGTCTGCGATGGCGTCGGATTGGGCGGCATCATCGACGGCATCTCGCTCGAAGCAGCGCACCCGCCAGTAGAAGAATGGAGCTCTTCTGCGGAACGGGGGCGTCGCGAGCCCCGGGTTGAAGTGCGCTCATCACTGCCAACAGCCTCCGATGCGCTGGCGAGCGTGCCGGCGAACACGCCATCAACGGCGCGAGCGCGCGCGGACGCCGGCACTCGCCCCGATACCGCGTCCGAGTATGCGAATGGCCTCGGCCGCCTGACGGAGCAGGGCGATTACGAAGTTCGCATCGCCGGCGACCTCGTTCCTCCGGCACCCTGGTCCAACATCATCGCAAATCCGAATGCCGGCTTTTGTGTGACCGAGCGTGGCGGCGGATTCGCATGGGCGGAGAACAGCTACTTCTACCGGCTCACGCCATGGCATAACGATCCGGTGAGCGATCCCTGCGGCGAGGTGCTCTATCTCCGTGATGCCGACACCGGTCGCGTGTGGACCCCGACGCCGGCTCCGGCGCCGGCGATCGATCCCCCGGCCGCGAGCGGCGACGCAGCATCGCCGTACATCGTGCGGCACGCGCCAGGTCGCACCACCTTCAGTCACGCGCGGGACGGCATCGTCAGCGAATTGGTGCTCGGCATGCCGCGGTCCGATCCTGTGAAGATCACCCGCCTGAGGCTCACGAATGCCGGCACGTCCGCACGCCGCCTCACGCTCACGAGCTACGTCGAGCTGACGCTCGGCGCACAGCGCGAGCACACGCGCCACCAGCTGCACACGTGGCGGGACGAGCAGACCAGCGCCGTGTTCGCCGAGAATTTCTTCGCCGATGACTTCGCATCGCGCGTCGCGTTCTCCTGGATCAGCGAGCCGGTCACAGCGTTCACGGCGAATCGCGAGGAGTTCATCGGTCGAAACGGCGATCTCGTTTCACCCGCCTCACTCGCCGCCGAGACGCTCTCCGGCTCGACGGGCGCCGGCTACGATCCATGCGCCGCACTGCGAGCGGCTCTATCGCTGGAGCCGGGTGAAACGCGCGAGGTCGTCGTGTTGCTGGGAGCCGCCAAGAGCCAGGACGAGGCGCGCGCGATCATCGCGCGCCACTCCACGCCCGCCGCCGCGAGCACCGCCGTCGATGATGTGGTACGCGCCTGGAATTTTCGTCTCGCGACCATATCCGCGCGCACGCCGCGGCCCGAGTTCGACGCGATGCTGAATCGGTGGTCACTCTATCAGGCTCTCGCGTGCCGCATGTGGGCGCGCTCGGCCCTCTACCAATCGAGCGGCGCGTATGGATTTCGCGACCAGCTGCAGGACTGCATGGCGTTCGTCTACGCCGAGCCTGCCATCGCGCGAGCGCATCTCGTGCGATGCGCGGGACGACAGTTCGTCGAGGGTGACGTGCAGCACTGGTGGCACGAACCAGGCGGCAAGGGCGTGCGCACACGATTTTCGGATGACCTCGCATGGCTTCCGTTTGTCGCAGACCACTACGTCCTCGTCACTGAAGACGCCTCCGTGTGGGAGGAGCCCGCGCCGTTCCTCGAACAGCGTGCGCTCACACCCGACGAGCAGGAGGCGTACGATGAACCGCGTGTGAGCGCCGAGTCCGCGACACTGTACGAGCATTGCGTGCGCGCTCTCGATCGCGCCTGCACCACCGGGCCGCACGGCTTGCCGCTCATGGGGTGCGGAGATTGGAACGATGGGATGAGTCGGGTCGGCATCGATGGCAAGGGCGAGAGCGTGTGGCTGGCGTGGTTCCTGATTACGACGCTGCGCCGCTTCGCGGAGCACGCCGAACGCCGGCAAGATGCGAAAGTTGCGGAGCGTTTCCGCGAGCGCGCCACCGAATACGCTGCCGCGGTGGAGAGCACTTCGTGGGATGGTGCCTGGTACCGGCGTGCCTACTTCGATGATGGCACCCCGCTCGGCTCCGCACAGAGCGACGAGTGTCAGATCGATGCCATCGCGCAGAGCTGGGCTGTGCTCTCGGGCGCCGCCGACCCCACTCGCGCGCGCCGCGCAATGGACTCCGTGAGCGAGCGACTGGTGCGCGAGGACGCGCGGCTCATCATGTTGCTCACGCCGCCGTTCGACCACACCGAGCACGATCCGGGATACATCAAGGGTTATCTGCCTGGCGTACGCGAGAACGGCGCACAATACACCCACGCGGCCCTCTGGACGGCGCTTGCCGCTGCGCGCATGGGTGACGGAAACCGCGCCATGCAGCTGTTGGAGATGCTCAATCCGCTCACGCATTCCACGAGCGCAAACGAAGTCGACACCTACAAGGTCGAGCCCTACGCGGTGTGCGCCGACGTTTACACCGCGCCCGGCCACATCGGGCGCGGCGGCTGGACGTGGTACACGGGGTCGGCGAGCTGGATGTACCGTGTCGCGCTCGAGGGAGTCCTCGGCTTCACGAAGCGCGGCGACTGTCTGTCGATCGATCCATGCGTGCCGGCTGAGTGGCACGAGTTCGCCATCGAGTACCGGCATGGAGCGACGACGTATGCCATCGCCGTGCGCAATCCAAACGGAGTGTGTCGCGGCGTGGTTCGCGTCGAGATCGACGGTGTGGATCTACCCGACCGCGTCGTGAAGCTCTCGAGCGACGGTGCCCGACACGAGGTGCTGATCACGATGGGCGAGGCGCAATCCCAGGTGAAGGCCTGACTGCAAGTTGAAAGCGCGCGGCCACCGCGCGACTCAGGCACTAACAATTGATGAT
>DATHJR010000193.1:0-10741 GCA_035286525.1 Gemmatimonadaceae bacterium
TCACGGGATTCGTTCCGCCGGCGATCGTCGATCCCAACGTGATTCTCGCCGGTCTACTCGGCGCGATCGCGTGGAACATCGTCACGTGGAGCATCGGGCTGCCCTCGAGCTCATCGCACGCGCTCATCGGCGCGTACGCCGGAGCCGCGATGGCGAAGGCGGGGCTCGGCGGGCTGGTACTCGCCAACGGCAAGTGGCCGACGACGCTGCTCTTCATCGTGCTATCGCCCGTGATCGGAGCCATGCTCGGCTTCATGCTGATGACGGCGGTGTTCTGGATCTTCCAGAAGATGCCGCCGTCACGCGTCGATCGATTTTTTCGTGGCGCGCAGCTCGTGAGCTCGGCGCTCTTTTCCCTGTCGCACGGGGCAAACGATGCGCAGAAGACGATGGGGATCATCGTCGGTCTGCTCGTCGCGAGCAAGAGCTCGTTCGTGGGGCAGACCGGCTGGATGCACCACATGTACCTCGAGAACGGAAACTCGATTCCGCCGTGGGTGGAGATGGGGGCGTACAGCGCCATCTCGCTCGGCACGCTGTTCGGTGGATGGCGCATCGTGCACACGATGGGGAATCGCATCACGAAGCTCCGGCCAGTGGGCGGGTTCTGTGCGGAGACCGGTGGGGCGCTGAGCATCCTGCTCGCCACGACGCTCGGAATTCCGGTGAGCACCACCCACGCGATCACGGGCGCGATCGTAGGCGTCGGCGCGACGACGCGGTTGTCTGCGGTGCGCTGGGGAGTCGCGACGAAGATTGTGTGGGCGTGGATCCTCACCCTTCCGGCGGCCGCGGCCATGGCTGCGCTGTGCTGGGTGGTCCTTCGGACGGTTCATCCGCTGTAATCGGGGGCGAAGGAAAGGCGAAGCGATGTAACGGATCGCCCGTAACCGATTTTCGACGCTCCCGCCCGCGCTATTTTCCCTATACTGTGAGACTGTGCTCACACTCGCCGTCCGCGCGCTGCGCGGACGGTTTGCTTTCGATAGTGACGAATGTCCGACCTGACGCTGACGCCACAGCTCTACATCAACCGTGAGTTGAGCTGGCTGGAGTTCAATTCGAGGGTGCTCCACGAGGCGTTCGACGCGCGGAATCCGCTGCTCGAGCGCCTGAAGTTCGCGGCGATCTTCAGTACGAACCTGGACGAGTTCTACATGGTGCGTGTCGCCGGACTTCGCCGCCAGCTCGCGGCGAACGTCACCGTGACCGCACCCGATGGTCTTTCGCCGCAGGACCAGCTCGACGCGATTGCCACTCGCGTGCGACAGCTGCTCGCGCAGCAGCAACGGCTTCTTCACGAGGAGCTGCTCCCCGCGCTGACGGAACGAGGTGTCCGCCTCGTCACGTTCGAGGAAGAGCTGACGGCCAGCGAGTTGAGGCGGCTCGATGAGTACTTCGAGAAGCAGGTGTATCCGGTGCTCACGCCGCTTGCGGTCGACCCGGGGCACCCCTTTCCCTACATCTCCAATCTCTCCCTCTCCCTCGCGGTGGAGATTCGCGATCCCCACACGCAGGAGGATCACTTCGCGCGCGTGAAGGTGCCGCGCAGCCTGCCGAGATGGGTGCCGTTCGGGAGGCCGAATCAATTCATTCCCCTCGAGCAGCTGATCGGCATCAACCTGCGCGCGCTGTTCCCCGGGATGGAGGTTCGGAACTGGTACGCGTTCCGGATCACCCGTAATTCGGACATCGAGCTGCTGTCGTCGGAGGAACCGGACGATCTGCTCGCGACGATCGAGGAGCAGGTGTTCTTGCGGCGGTTCGGGGAGGTCGTGCGGCTCGAGGTGCAAACCGGGACACCGCCGGGAATGCGCGCGCTCCTCGTCGACGAGCTTCGCGACGACCGCCTCCCGCCAAACGCGACGCTCACCGAGGCGGACGTGCACGAGATGGGACCGCTGCTCGAGCTCGGCGATCTGCGCGAGCTCGCGTCGCTGGATATTCCCGAGCTCCGCGATCCGCCACTCGTACCCTCGACACCGCCGCGGCTGCGCGGGGTGAACGGCGGAATGTTCGACGTCATTCGCCAGGGCGACGTGCTCGTGCACCATCCGTTCGACTCGTTCCAGACCACGGTCGAGCAGTTCATCGAGCGCGCGGCCGAAGACGATGACGTGCTCGCAATCAAGCTGACGTTGTATCGCACCTCGGGCGACACGCCGATCGTGCGCGCACTCACCGAGGCCGCGGAGAGCGGCAAGCAGGTGGTCGTGCTCGTGGAGCTCAAGGCGCGCTTCGACGAGGCGAACAACATCTCGTGGGCGCGGCAGCTCGAAAGCGCGGGCGTGCACGTGGTGTACGGGATGATGGATCTCAAGACGCACACGAAGACGTGCCTGGTCGTGCGGCGCGAGGCGGACGGCATCAGGCGCTACGTGCACGTCGGCACCGGGAACTACAACTCGAAGACGGCGAGGCAGTATACGGATCTCGGGCTCTTCACCTGCAATCCCGAGATCGGCGCCGACCTGAGCGACCTGTTCAACTTCCTCACCGGCTTTTCGCGGCAGCGGCACTACCGCAAGCTCATCGTCGCGCCGGGAGAGATGCGAAACCGCTTCCACGCGCTCATTGCTCGCGAAACGGCGCACGCACGCGCGGGGCGCCCGGCGAGACTGATCGCGAAGATAAATGCGCTCGCGGACGCCGAAACGGTTCTGGCACTGTACGACGCGGCGCGGGCCGGCGTCCAGATCGACCTCATCGTGCGCGGCATCTGCTGCCTGCGCCCGGGCATCGAAGGGATCAGCGACAACATTCGCGTCACGAGCGTCGTCGGCCGGTTCCTCGAACACTCGCGTCTCTGGTACTTCCTCAACGACGGTGACGAGGAGTACTACCTCGGCTCTGCCGACTGGATGCCGCGCAACTTCGAGCGCCGCGTCGAGGCGGTGACGCCGGTGGAAGACAAGTCGCTCCACGAACCGATGCGCACACTGCTGGCGACGTATCTAAGCGACAACCGGAACGCGTGGATCCTGAAGCCCGACGGCTGCTACCAGCAGCTGCAACTGAATGGCGAACCGGAGCGCGCCACGCAGCTCATCGCGATCACGTCGACGTGGGGGAGCGCGCCGCTCGATCCGTAAGTGCGGCCACCGTCCGCACCGCTCGCGAGCCTACGATCTCCACGCGCGCGCCCGAGACCTTCTCGAGCAGCTGTGCCTTGCGGCTCGCGCCCCAGATCTCGAGGCGCATCGGCTGGTGGATGTTGCGCGCGATCGGCGTGATGCGGATGCGATCCTTCATCCACCGCACTTTCACCCGATCCACCGCCGCGATGTGACCGCGGTCGAGTCCATCGGCGAGGCGGAGGATCGCCGACAGCCGGCGCACCTGCTCCCGCACCGGCTTCGCGAGCGCGCCGAAGGTGGGGTGCTGCTTCGACGGCGGGGTGCCGCGGTGATAGCGCGCGACGTTCGCCACCACGAGCTGCTCCATCGGCGACATCCCCAGCAGCTCCGCGTGCGTGATGAGGTAGTACGAGTGCTTGTGGTGCTTGTCGTAGCTGATGTGGTAGCCGATGTCGTGGAGCATGGCCGCGGCCGCGAGCAGCTCGCGCTCGCCCGGGCGCGCGCCGAGCCGGGGCCCAAGGGCATCGAAGAGCTGTAGCGCGAGCCGTTGCACGTGCATCGAGTGGCGCTCCTCGAAATGGCACGCCTCGGCCAGCCGGCGAATCGAGCGCTCGCGCGCCTCACCCGGGCTCGCGACCGTCGGGAGCACGTGCGCGATCTCGAGCAGAAGCCCCTCTCGAATTCCGTATGCGGACACCACGAGGCTCGGGCTGTCGAGGCGCGCCATCACCTCGGCGATGACCGCGAGCCCCGCGACGATGATGTCCGACCGTCCCGCGTTGAGCCCCGCGACGGTGAGGCGCTCCGTGGGCGTCATGTCCTGGAGGCTGTCGAGGATGTGCTCGAGGTCCACGCGCGGCACCCGGGTGCCGTGCACGCTCTGCGCTGGCCGAATTCCCTGACGCGCGAGCGACATCCCCGCGAGGTTGGTGAGGGTTCCGCCCGAGCCGATCACCTGCGCGTTGCGCCACTCGCGCGCGGGGAGATGGCGCAGGAGCTCGTGGTGCACGTCCTTGCGCAGCTCCTTCACCGCGCTGCGCGTGATCTTCTTCGGGAAGTAGCGCTCCGTCATCCGGAGGGCTCCGAAGGGAAGGGAGACGAGACGGTCGACGAGTCCGGCGGCACTGAGGGCGAGCTCGAGCGACCCGCCACCGATGTCGACCACCGCGGCACGCCCCGAGGCGAGATCGAAGTGCGCGAGCGCGCTTCGGAAACCCAGGAGGGCCTCATCGCTCCCCTCGAGAATGCGGAGCTGGAGCTTCGCGGTCTTGCGCACCATCTCTGCAAACTGCCGCGCGTTGGACGCGTCGCGCACGGCGCTGGTTGCGACCGCCTCGATGCGCGTGGCGCCGAGCTGGCGCGCGAGCGTGGCCATGCGCGTCACGGCCTCGATCGCGCGCTGCATCGCCGCCTGCGCGAGCTCGCCGCGCGCGTCCATTCCCGCGCCGAGTCGCGGGGCCGACTTCATTTCATCGACGACCCTGATGTGGCCATCGGGCGACACGTCGGCCACGATGGCCCGGATCGAGTTCGATCCGATGTCGATCGCGGCGACGCGATCGAGTCCAGCGGCGGGGTCAGGCCGTTGCGGCGACAGTGCGGTCCTCAAATCGGTGCTTGATCGTCTTCCCCTCCGCCAGATACACCGCATCCTCAGCGATGTTGGTCGCGAGGTCGGCAACGCGCTCCAGATTGCGGCTCACCAGAAAGAGCTCGAGCGCAGCGGAGATCGTGGATGCATCCTCGAGCATGTGCGTGAGCAGGATGCGGAAGAGCGAGTCGTGAAGCGCGTCGACCTGATCGTCCCGGCGAATCACATCGCGGCCGAGCACACCGTCGCCGCGAACGAAGGCGTCGAGCGAGTCGCCGAGCATGAGGCGGGCGCGACGGGCCATGTCCTCGACTTCCGGATCGGGTGTGATGTTGGAGCGCATTGCGACGAGGCGCTGGGCGGATTGCGCGATGTTCACCGCGTGGTCGCCGACGCGCTCCAGGTCGCTCGAGATCTTGATCGCGCTGATGAGGAAGCGAAGGTCGCGCGCCATTGGCTGCTGAAGCGCGAGGAGCGACACTGCGAGCCCTTCGACCTCGACCTCGAGGGCGTCGAGCTCTCCGTCACCTTCGATGACCGCGTCGGCCTTCCCGGCGTCGCGGTGCAACAGCGCTTCCACGGACAGATCGACGAGCGCCTCGGCGCGCTCGGACATGTCCAGCAGCCGTTGTTTCAGATGATCGAGCTGCTCGTGGAAGTGTCGAAAACCAGCGGTGTCGGCGGGGCTCATCCGAATCTCCCAGTTACGTAGGCTTCGGTCCGCGGCTCGCGAGGACTAGTGAATAGACGATCCGTTGCGTTTACCTCTACCAGGCGGCCCAGGTAGAAGAAGGCGGTGAATTCCGATACCCGAGCCGCTTGCTGCATGTTGTGGGTGACGATGACTATCGTCAACTCCCGTTTCAGCTCGTAGAGCAGCTCTTCGACTTTCTGCGTGGCGATGGGATCCAGCGCGCTTGCCGGCTCGTCGAGCAGCAGCACTTCGGGATCGTTGGCCAGTGCGCGCGCGATGCAGAGCCGCTGCTGCTGGCCGCCGGACAGCCCCAGCGCGCTCTGGCGCAGCCGGTCCTTCGCTTCGTCCCAGAGCGCCGCGCGACGCAGCGAGGTCTCGACTACTTCATCGAGCGCCGCGCGCGAGGTCGTGCCGTTGATCCGCGGACCGAAGGCGACGTTGTCGTAGATCGATTTCGGAAACGGATTCCAGCGCTGAAAGACCATTCCTGCTCGCTGCCGGAGGGCGACGATGTCGGCGTCCGGTGAGTAGATATCCTCTCCGTCGAGCTCGATCACGCCGCTGTGTCGCGCGCCCGGGATTAGCGCGTTCAGCCGGTTGATCGAGCGCAGCAGCGTGGACTTCCCGCATCCCGATGGGCCAATGAACGCAGTCACTGAACGCGCGGGAATGGTGAGATTCACGTCGAAGAGCGCCTGCTTCTCGCCGTAGAAAAACGAGAAGTCGCGGGTGACTATCGTTCCGGGGTGCGTCGAGTCCGCCTCGGGGAGAATCGCTGGCGGACGCTCGAGCGTGGCATTCGCGTCCGTCATCCGAAGCGTCCGGTGATGTAGGCTTCCGTGCGGTCGTCCTTCGGTGTCGTAAAGATGTCGTTGGTCGCGCCCATCTCGACGAGCTCGCCCATCAGAAAGAACGCGGTGGAGTCGGAGACGCGCGCCGCCTGCTGCATGTTGTGCGTCACGATCACGATGGTCATGTCGCTTCGCAGCTCGTAGAGCAGCTCTTCGACCGCCTGCGTGCTCAGCGGATCGAGCGATGCCGTGGGCTCGTCGAGGAGAAGCACCGTGGGCTCCGTCGCGAGCGCCCGCGCGATGCAGAGGCGCTGCTGCTGCCCGCCCGAGAGGCCGGTCGCGCTCGTGGACAGGCGGTCCTTCACCTCGTTCCAGAGCGCCGCGCGCGTGAGGGCGCGCTCGACGATCTCGTCCGTCTGCGAGCGCGACGGGCGTTTGGAGTCGAGGACGCGCAGCCCCGCGGCGACATTGTCGCGAATCGACATGGTGGGGAAGGGCGTTGGGCGCTGAAACACCATCCCGATGTGCTTTCGCACCGCGATCGCGTTGACGCCGCGCGCATAGATGTCGCGCCCGTCCAGCTCGACCTCGCCTTCGACGCGAGCGGTGGGCACCGTCTCGTGCATGCGGTTGAGGCAGCGCAGGAAGGTCGATTTGCCGCAGCCCGACGGACCGATGATCGCGGTGACCTGCCGGTCGTGGACGAGCATGCCCACGCCTTTCACGGCGTGCACGCTGCCGAAGTACGCGTCGAGCGAGCTGACGCGCATGCGCGGCGCGCCTTCAGGCGTTACCGCAGCGCGGCTCACGAGCGACACGTCGTCAGTCAGCGCATGCTCAGTCGCCGGCACCGGTCGAGAAACGGGCGCGCGTTGCGAAACGCGCCACGAGGCTGATGATGAAGATGAGCGCGATGAGGACGAGCGCTCCTGCCCAGGCGAGGGAATGCCATGCGTCATAGGGGCTGATCGCGTAAGAGAAGACCTGCAAGGGAAGCGCGGAGATCGGTTGCCGAAGTGACGTCGACCAGAACTGATTGCCGAATGCCGTGAAGAGGAGTGGCGCCGTTTCGCCGGCGATGCGCGCGATGGCGACCAGCGCTCCGGTGACGATCCCGGCGCTCGCGGTGCGCAGCACGATCGAGAGCGACGTACGCCAGCGCGTGTATCCGAGCGCGAGCGCCGCTTCGCGAAGCGACACTGGTACGATGCCGACCATCTCCTCCGTCGTCCGCGCGACCATCGGAATCATCATCGCGCCGAGCGCCACGCCGCCCGCGAGCGCCGAGAAGTGGCCGACGGGCCGTACGAGAAACTGCCAGGCGAAAATTCCCATCACGATCGACGGGAGCCCGTTGAGCACATCGGAGAGGTAGCGCACGCCGTTCGCGAGCTTCGCCCCCTTTCGCTCCGCGAGGTAAAGCCCCGCCCCAACGCCCACCGGCAATCCGACGGCGCTCGCTATCCCGATGAGAATCAGAGTCCCGACGATCGCGTTCGCGAGGCCGCCGCCCGCCTCGCCCACCGGCTTCGGCATCTTCGTGAAGAAGTCCCACGACAGCGAGCCGATGCCGAGCATGAGAAGATGCCCGAAGATGAAAATCAGCGGCAGCACGGCCAGCACTGCGGCGCCGATCAGCACCGCGAGCATGGTGCCGCTCACGATCCGGCGGCGCTTGAGCGTGCGAACGGTGCGCTCGCTGAACGCGCGCTGACGAAGGGTCGGCCGCATCGGCGGAGCCGCGGGAGGATTGGCCGCGGTCATGCGGCCTTCCCGCTGGTGTTGCGCGACACCTGCCACACCAGCCACCGCGCGATCGCGTTCACGATCAACGTGATCACGAACAGCACGAATGCCACGGCCATGAGCGCCGACAGATGCTCGTCATTCGAGGCTTCGCTGAACTCGTTCGCGAGCAGCGACGCCATCGTGTAGCCGGGTGCGAACAAGGATGCAGCGATCTCGGGTCGATTACCGATGAGCATCGTCACGGCCATCGTCTCGCCCAGCGCGCGTCCCAGACCGAGGATGATGCCGCCGACGATGCCGGAGCGCGCGAAGGGGAGCACCGCCCCCCAGATCGCCTCCCAGCGCGTGGCGCCAAGTGCGAGCGCGGCCTCGCGCTGCGACCGCGGAACGGCGAGCAACACCTCGCGCGAGACCGACGCGATGTACGGGAGCACCATGATCGCGAGGATGATCCCCGCCGCCAGCATGCTCGGACCGTACGCCGGCCCCGAGAAGAGTCCCGTCTTGTCGAGGTGGAGCGTGTCTCGCAGGAACGGCATCACGGGATCGCGCAGGATCGGGAGCAGCACGAAGATGCCCCACAACCCGTAGACGACGCTCGGGATGGCCGCGAGGAGATCGACGAGAAAGCCAACCGGCTGACGCAGCCACTGCGGCGCGAGCTCCGAGAGAAAAAGTGAGACACCGATCGCGAGCGGCGTCGCGAGAACGAGCGCGATGATCGACGAGACGATCGTCCCGTAGATCGCGGGAGCAGCGCCGAACTGTCCCTTCACGGGATCCCACTCGCTCGAGGTCAGAAATCCAAACCCGAACTTGTGAAGCGCGGGCCAGCCGGCGACGCCGATCTCCCACGCGATGGCGACTAGCAGGAGCGGCACGCACAGCGCGAAGAAAGTGATCGCGCCCGAGTAGATGCGATCGCCGATGGCCGAGCCGTGAATGCGCAGCGTTACTCCACCATCGCCCTCTCGTGCCTCCACCAGCGGCCTTGCGTCGGGAAGGGTCACGGAGCGGCGCCGGCGGAGATCGAGTCGATGCGCGACGTGAGCGTGGCAATGAGAGGCTGGGGCAGCGGCGCGTAGTCGAGCGAGGCGGCGCTCGGCTCGCCCTGCGTGAGATACCAGCGCAGAAAGTCGGTGAGCTGTTTGTGCTTTTTCGCGCTCGGAATGGTCTTCGGGATCAGCAGCCAGGTGAATGACGTGATCGGATACGCCCCCGCGCCCGGCGCGTTCACGATCGAGATGCGGAAGTCGGTGGTCGCGGGCAGCTTCGCGCTGATTCCGGCAGCGGCCGCAGTGGCGGATTCGATCGACGGCGCCACGTATTCGCCCGCCTGGTTCGCGATGGCCGCGGTTGCGAGATGATTCTGCTTCGCGTAGGCGAGCTCGGTGTAGCCGATCGCTCCATCCGTCTGCTTCACCTGGCCGGCGACGCCCTCGTTCCCCTTCGCGCCGATCCCGACCGGCCACGAGAGCTCCTTCCCCTTGCCCGGCGCAGCCGCCCACGAGCTGCTGACGGCGCTGAGATAATCGGAGAGGATGTACGTGGTGCCGCTACCGTCCGAACGGTGCACCACGAGAATGTCCTTCGCAGGAAGGGTCACGCCGGGGTTGAGAGACGCGATTCGCGAGTCGTTCCACTTCGTGATGTTGCCGCCGAAGATTCGCGAAACGACATCCCCGTTGAGCTTGAGCGGTTTCGTGAGCGCGGAGAGATTGTACGTGATCACCACCGCGCCCAGCACCGTCGGAAAATGAAGGATCGGTCCCTTCGCCTTGGCGAGCTCGGCGTCCGTCATCGGGGCATCGGAGGCGCCGAAATCGACCGTTCCCTCGGTGAGCTGCCGAATTCCGCCGCCCGAGCCGATCGACTGGTAGTTGATCTTCACTCCAGTCTTCGACGCATAGTCGCCGAACCACTTGCTGTAGATGGGATACGGGAACGTCGCACCGGCGCCGGTGAGATCCGCGCCGCCGCTTGCTGACCCCGCACCGGCGGCCGCGGAATCGCCGCCTCCGGCCTTCTTTTCACCGCCGCAGGCCAGCGCGGCAAGGAGCGGGATCGCGAGGAGAAAGCGAGGGGTCACGTGTGTGCTCCGGGAGGGCGGCGATCGCTGTGAGGGGAAAGATGCGGGTCCGTGTTCACGGAAAGAGGCCGGGCCTGTAACAGCATCGTCACAGGCCCGGCCCGGGGTACGTCGCATGCTCGAAAACGCCTAGAACACGAGATTCCAGTGCAGGTAGATCGAGGAGGCCTTGGCGCCCGATAGGCCGCTCTTGGGCTCCTGCTGCTGGTAGTCGATCGCGAACGTTGCCTTGCGCGTCGGCTCCCAGAACACGCCCGCGACGATGAACTGCACGTAGCCATCGACATCCTTGTTCGGCTTCCAGTGATCGTAGCGCCCGATCACGCCGAACGACTGCTTCGTGTCGGGCTGCGAGAACTCGAGGGGTCGCACGATCACGAATCCATCGAAGAGCTGTCCTGTGGTATTCACGATGTTGTCGAGCGTCACATCCGTCGTGTTGCTATCGGAGCCATCCTTCCGCTCGGCGTAGTCGCCGCCAAAGGTCAGCCGGCGATCCTTGTTGCCAACGAACAGTCCGTACCGGTCCTTCTTGAGGCGATCCGTGATCGGGTCCGTCGGGCTGGTGAGAAAGACGCTTGCGTTGCCTCCGTACGAATACCACGGAGAAATGGTGAGAGTCTTCAGGATCGACGTCGTCTTCGCCAGCGGGGTGATCGTGACGCGTGCCTGAAAATCCTTGTACTTGTTGTTCTCGGGATTGTCGTAGCCGGTGCCATTGACCACGTCGGCGTAGATCTCACCGATCTT
>DATHJR010000194.1:0-2121 GCA_035286525.1 Gemmatimonadaceae bacterium
GCACGGACTTCCCCGGTGTCGCGCGGCCATTGCAGCGCGAAGTCTGGCGCGCGCTGTGTCCCGATCCGAATCTCATCGCCCGCGTGCCCGCGAGCCGGTTCCCCACGTCCGCCGTCAGCGCGCGCGCGACGCTCACGGAGCGGCGCACGGTGATCGGCGGCAATCTGAGCGTCGCGTATCGCGACCCTGTGAAGCTCGTGCGCGGATGGATGCAGCATCTCTACGATGACGAGGGGCGCCGCTACCTCGACGCCTACAACAACGTGCCGCACGTGGGGCACTCGCACCCGCGCGTCGTCGATGCCGCCGCTTCCCAGATGCGCGTGCTAAACACGAACACGCGGTATCTGAACGACCTGCTTGCAGAGTACGCCGAACGACTGCTCGCCACCTTTCCTCCGGCGCTCGACGTCTGCTACGTCCTGAATTCGGCAAGCGAGGCGAACGAGCTCGCGCTACGACTGACACGAGCGTATACGGGTCGCCGCGACATGATCGTGCTCGAGGCGGCGTACCACGGGAACACGACATCGCTCATCGACCTGAGTCCGTACAAGCACGATGGCCCGGGCGGAAGCGGCGCGCCGGAGTGGGTACACGTCGCCGCGCTCCCCGACGTGTATCGCGGCGCCTTCAAGGCGAGCGACCCACGCGCGGGCGAAAAGTACGCCGCGTCGGTGGGCGATGCGATTCGCCGCATCCACGATCACGCGCGCGGGGTGGCTGGGTTCATCGCCGAGACGTGCCCGAGCGTCGGCGGACAGCTCGTGTTCCCGCCCGGATATCTGGCGCACGTGTACGAGCAGGTGCGCGCGGCGGGCGGCGTGTGCATCGCCGACGAGGTGCAGACCGGGCTCGGGAGAATGGGCACGAGCTTCTGGGCTTTCGAGAACCAGAGCGTCGTTCCCGATATCGTCGTGATGGGCAAGCCACTCGGCAACGGACATCCGGTTGCGGCCGTCGCGACGACGCGGGCGATCGCGCAGGCATTCGACAACGGCATGGAGTTCTTCAGCACCTTCGGCGGAAATACCGTCTCGTGCGCGGTGGGAATTGCCGTGCTCGATGTCGTGCGAGACGAGGGCCTGCAGGAGCACGCACGCACGGTGGGCGAGCACTTGGGAGCAAGACTGCGTGCGCTCGCCGCGCGCCATTCGATCGTGGGCGACGTGCGCGGTTCGGGACTTTTCTGGGGAGTGGAGCTCGTTCGCGAGAAGGCGACGCTCGAGCCGGCCGGAGCGGAGGCGTCGTTCGTGGCGAATCGGATGCGCGAGCGCGGAGTGCTGCTCGGCACCGACGGACCGTTTCACAACGTCGTGAAAATCCGCCCGCCGATGCCGTTCACCGCCGACGATGCCGATCTGCTCGCGGACGAGCTCGAATTGGCGATCGGGAAGATCCCCGGCCGATAGACCGTGGAGTACTGGCTCTAACAATTTGAAAATACGAACTGAACGGAGCGAACGGACACTAACGGATGACTTCGAGGCGCGTGCGCGGCTGTTACGGCCGACCCGAGCGCGGCTCTCGAAAAAAGTTCGCGCCTTTCGTCCATTTCATTAGTTCGATCCGTTCGTTCCGTTTCTCACATTGTTACGACCAGCCACGCGCGTTGTGGCCGCCCTACTTCGGAAACACGCCAAGTATCGTGACTTCGTACGGCAACGGTTGCTTGACGTCGGGGCCCTTTCTCGGGTTTTCCTCCAATCGTCGCGACACTTCCTCGAAGCTGATTCGAGGCAGTCCGAAGACATGCAGGCGGTCTCCCACCTTGAGCCGGCGCACGATGCGCTCCGGCGGCGTTCCCTTCGCAAACACCACTCGCAGATGTTCCACCTTCATCTTGCCATCCATGTCGAGCGCGGATGCCGGCACGAATCGCCCGTCCTTCACCTCCTGCTGAGGCCCGGTGATCTGCATGATGAATTCCACATCGTTGTAGAGTCCCGTCTCCGCGACGATCGCGATCTTGTCCCCCGAATACGACATCGTGCATGACGCCTTGTTCCAGATGTCGAAGGTCTTGTCGGCGCCCCCCGGCTTGAAACCATCGACGGGGATGAAGGAGCTCGTCGTGCTCACGCCATTGATCCTCGTGATCGGGTGGATCTCGAAGACGTG
>DATHJR010000195.1:0-5220 GCA_035286525.1 Gemmatimonadaceae bacterium
CTGGCTGGTGCCGGGGCACTGCGATCCGACCGTCAACCTGCACGACGCTTACGTAGCGGTGCGCGGCGGGCTGGAACGGGGCGTAGTCGAGGCGCTGTGGCCGGTCGACACGCGCGGCTGCATGATCTGAAGAGCGTTCGCGCTCAGCGCTCGAACGACGCCAGCGTCGCGCCCATCGCGTCGATCGTGGATTTCGCGTTCCACCGGTCGACGCCGTTGTAGATGAATGCGAAGGCGAGCATCTCGCCGTTCTTCGCCGTCACGTAGCCGCCGAGTGAGATGACGCTGTTCGTCGTGCCCGTCTTGGCGTGGAGATTTCCCTGCGCGGGAGTGGCGCGCATGCGGTGGCGAAGGAGCTCCGACTGTCCGGCGATCGGCAGCGACGTGTGAAAGGCGTCCTTCCACGGCGCGCTGTTGGCGTACGAGAGGAGCTGCACGAGCGCGCGCGGCGTGATCTTGTCGAGCACCGAGAGCCCGCTGCCGTCGGCTGCGAAGACTGCGCCGGGCGCGGCGCCGACCTTCGTCGTCATGAAGGTCTGCAGGAGATTGTTCGCGGTCTCGACGGATCCAACGGAGCTCGGCGACGCGTTTCTTCCCGCATCGCGGAAGAGCAGTTCGGCGTAGTGATTGATGCTCTCGCCGTTCATGACGTCGAGCATCTGGCCGATGGGCGGCGAGGAGAGGCCGGTCACCTTGATGGCGCTCGATGGCGTCGCGGCGAAGGTCGTGGTGCCGTCGATCGTGATCCCGCGCGCCTGGAGCGCACGACGGAACGCGCCGGCGCAGAAGGCGGTCGGATCTTCGACCACGAGCTGGTACGCACGCTCGCCGGCACGCAGGCCGATCGTTCCCTTCACTTCGATGACGCCCGCGGACGTCGTGTGCGCGCTGATGCGGGCGCCGCTGCCGGCGATCGTGCGCACGGTCGACGAGACCGGAAGCGTGGTCGCGGGATCGAGCGTGACGACGGCACTCGTCTTTCCGTTCCCCGGCCTCACGCGAACGATCACGAGATTTTCGTTCAGCGAGAGCGCGGAGATGCGCGCCGCGTAGCCGGACTGCAGATAGCGCGTCTTCCAGCCCTCGGGGATGCGCTGGGTGTCGAACGCGCTGGCATCGGCGATGAGCGTACCGGTGACGTGCTTGACTCCCGCGCTCGCGACGAGCTGCGCGAGCGCATCCATCGCGCCGCCATTGCCCGTCATGAAGCGCTTAGACAGCGCGGGATCGCTGTCGCCTCGGATGATGAGATTGCCGCGCACCACGCCGTCGGCGCCGAGCGCGCCGTCGCGGAGCACGTCGGTGCTGAACTGATGCGCGGCCCCAAACTGGTCGAGCGCGAGCGCGGTCGTGAACAGCTTCATGTTCGACGCGGGCTGCAGCGGCTCGTCGGGGTTCACGGTGTAGAGCGTGTCGTTGCGGCTGAGCGAAAGCACCACGACGCCCCACGTTCCATTGCGCACGCGGCTCATCATCAGCTGGTGGAGGTCGCTGACGAGCTCCAGCTCGCTGGCGGGCGTCTCAAAATGAATCGCCGCGGCCGCCCGAGTTTCCCTGCGCGCGCGCCGCCGGGTGCGTGGACGGTGCTTGGTGTCGTCGGTGGGCTGGCGAAGCGATGGCGTGCTGAATGGAAGCGGGGCACTGGCGAAGCTAACCCCCGGCGTAGCGAGCACAACGGCAAACGACAGCGTGATGGCCGCGCGCCGCAAAAGCGACTGCAAGGAGGGTTGGCGAGAAATCGATGACAAGTGCAACGCCGGCATGGTGTTAGGAGTTCTAATGCAGGAATTGAGCGCGGTGCAAGCTCATGCGCGACGGCACGCACGTCAACCCTGTCACTACGAGTCGGACGCCGGCTCCGTCACATATTTGCGCGACATAACAGTCGTCATCCGTACCCTCAGACCTTCACGATGATTCCACGCCGGTGCATGAGGTGCAGTCCGGCGTAGAAAACCGCGACGTAGATGATGGCAAACATCAGGCTCGCGTCCCGGGGATCGGAGAACAGCGGGACGAGGAGCGAGTCGTACATCGCGGTCTCCACCGGTACGAGCGCCCCGTTCCTCGGCACCTTCACCAGCGTGTAGATGAAGCGCGACAACACCCCCGAAGCGACGAACGCCACGATCGGATTCATCCCGAAGGGAATGAACGGCCACGTCCACCGCCGCCACCCGCGCACATCCACGAGCCATGCGCAGGTCGCGATGGCGACGCAGGCCATCCCCGCCGTGAAGAGTACGTAGGAGCTCGTCCACAGGTTCTTCCCGATCGGAAATGACCACGCCCATACGAGCCCCGCCATCATCCCGAGCGAGCCCACAGCGAAGAGCGTGGTAAGGCGTTCCTCGAGCGGGAGCGGCTCAGCGATCCAGCGCCCCGCGAGTGCACCGAGGACGACGGTCGCCGTGGCCGGGATGGACGAGAGAATCCCCTCGGGGTCCCAGATGCCGCCGCCGCCGATCCACATGTGATTCGGACCGATGACGGCGCGATCGAGCCACGCCGCGAGCGACGCGCCAGGATCGGAGAGCAGCAGCGCGCCCATGCCGCGTCCCGGCACCGGGATGAGCGTGAGAACGAGCCAGTACCCCACGAGCAGCACGGCAACGATCCAAATCTGCTGGCGCACGCTGGCGCGCATGGTGAGCAGCGCGCCCAGGAGGTAGCAGACGCCGATCCGCTGGAGCACTCCCGTCACGCGCCAATGCGCGACGTCGAGCGGAGTGGTGGTCGAGTCGAACACCGCGCCGCCGGGGAGGTGCACGAAGAACTGATGATACGGGAAGCCGGTCATCAGGAGCCCGAGCCCGATGATCGTGAGCGCGCGGCGCGCGGTCTGGCGCATGATCGCACCGTCGCTCTCACCGCGCGCGCGACGTGCCTCGCGCGAGAGGTACGTGGTAACGCCGACGATGAAGAGGAAGAATGGGAAGATCAGGTCGGTGGGCGTCCAGCCGAACCACGGCGCGTGCTCGAGCGGTTCGTAGATCGCGTTCCAGCTCCCCGGATTGTTCACGAGGAGCATGCCGGCGACGGTGATCCCCCGAAACACGTCGAGCGACAGCAGTCGCTCGCCGGTGGGGGGCGCCGTTACCGCAGCGCCATCAGAAGGAGATCTTGAAATGGCCGAAGAGGAAAAGCAGGCCGACGATGACGAACGACGCGAGCATGAGCGGTGCGACGAAGAGCGCGCGGAAGAGCTTCGCGTCGTACTTGAGATGCATGTAGAACATCACCACGATCGTGAACTTGACCGCCGACAGGAAGAGCAGCGTCGGCACGAACAGCTTCGTCGCGGTGAACGACGGCAGGTAGTAGATCCACACCTCGGCCGCGGTGATCAGCCCGAGGATGAGCGCGACCCACTTGTACGTCCCCCAGTCCGGGTGGGTGTGCTCGTGCGGACTTGCATTGCCCTGGGCGTCGTGCGACAGCGGCGGGTGCGAGTGATCGGCGGCCATCTCTAGGTCCCGGTTACTTGATGAGGTAGACGAGCGTGAAGATCGCGATCCAGACCACGTCGACGAAGTGCCAGTACAGCGCGCAGACGTCGACGTTGATGGCCTCGTCCGGCGTGAATCCGCGCTTCATGTCGATGAAGAGGAGCGTGAGCAGCCAGATGACGCCCGCCGTCACGTGCGCGCCGTGGAATCCCGTGAGAATGAAGAACGACGACCCGAACAGGTTAGTGTGGATCGTCAGCCCCTCGTGCACGAACGAGGTGAACTCGTATGCCTGAAAGCCCAGAAATGTCGAGCCAAGGAGGGCCGTGCACGCGAGCCAGATCTTCGACGACCTGCGATCGCCGCGCACGACGGCCGAGTGCGCGAGCACCATGGCGAGCGATGACATCAGGAGCACGAAGGTCGACACCGACGTGACCGGGATGTTGAGGATCGCCTTGTAGACGTGACCGGTGGCGGGATCCGTCCACGCCTCGTGCGGGAACGGCCCCACGAGCGAGCGTCCGCGGTAGATCAGATACGTCGAGATCAGCGACGCGAAGAAGAAGCACTCCGAGCCGATGAAGGCCCAGATCGCGACCTTCGTGCTGTTGAGTCCAGTGCTGGTGGGCGGATGTCCACCCGCGTGAGCGGCGTCGTGTGCGTCGAGAGCGGCGGTAGCCAAAGCGATCTCCGAAAGCGTCAGGTCGGTGACAGTGGGTAGCGGAGCTAGTGGTGCTCGGGCTCGAGCGGCGTCAGAAGCCAGCTGTACAACGACAGCACGAAGATGCCTGCCGCGAGGAACATGATCGGAAGATTCTTGTGCATGATCAGGCCGATGAACACGGAGCCGAGCGAGAACGCCGCGATCAACGGCTTGACCGTGGGCGTTGGCATCACGATGCCGAGAGCGCTCGCGGTGGGATGTGCATCCGCCGCGTTGAGCTCCGTGTCGGAGGGCACCGGGACCGAGCCGGCTTTCTTGCCACCCACGGAAAGCTCGATCGCGCCCTCCGGCTCCTGGTCGTGCGGCACATCGGCGCTGAGCTTGGGAGACTTGCGATCCCACAGCGGGTATCGCGACTTGACCGTCGGAACAACCGCGAAGTTGTAATCCGGCGGCGGCGACGGGATCGTCCACTCGAGCGTGGCACCGCCCCACGGATCGTTGCCTGCAACCGCGCCTCTCTTCATGCTCGCGAACCAATTGTACACGAAGAAAATGGTGCCGATGACGATGAGCAGCGCGCCATAGCTGGCGAGATGGTTGTTCTGCTCCCATCCCTGACCGGCATCGTAGCTCGAGATGCGGCGCGGCATCCCATCCAGCCCGAGAAAATGCATCGGGAAGAAGGTGAGGTTCATGCCGATCGCGGTGAGCCAGAAGTGCCAGTTCCCGATCTTCTCGCTCATCAATCGCCCCGTGATCTTCGGATAGAACATGTAGAGTCCGGCGAACAGCCCCATCATCGATCCGCCGAAGAGCACGTAGTGGAAGTGCGCGACGATGAAATAGCTGTCGGTCTGCTGCAGATCCGACGGCGGGGACGAGTGCATGACTCCGGAGATGCCGCCGATGGTGAACAGCGCAACGAGGCCGATCGCGAATTTCATCGCCGTCGTGAAGCGCAGCGAGCCGCCCCACATCGTGCCGAGCCAGTTGAAGATCTTGATCCCCGTTGGGACGCCGACGGCCATCGTGGTAATCGCGAAGAAGCTGTTGGCGTAGGAGTTCATCCCAATCGTGAACATGTGGTGCGCCCACACGCTC
>DATHJR010000196.1:0-6772 GCA_035286525.1 Gemmatimonadaceae bacterium
TCAGGTGTACGGCGGCGCAGATGCGGAGGTTCCTCTCGCCGATCGGGCGGTGTTTGGCACCACGCGAATCGTGCTCACCTACAATGGTCGCATCATCAATGCTCCGTATCACTCGACGTGCGGCGGCACGACGTCGGCGGCGAGCGAGGTCTGGAAGGAGGGCGACGAGCCGTATCTCGTCGCGGTGAGCGACCGCATCCCCGGCACCGCCGACCGCTACTACTGCGATCCGTCGCCCACCTTTCGGTGGACGCGCACCTACGATCAGACGACGCTCCGCGCGGCGCTGGACAAGTACCTGCGGAGCTACGCTGCCGTGTCGTCCGAAGGGATCGGCGCCATTCGCTCCGTGGAGGTGGAGAGCCGCACACCGTCCGGCCGGGTGCATATGCTCGGCATCGGCACCTCGCGCGGACATTTCTCCCTGCGGGGGAACGACATTCGCTTCGTGCTCCGCTCGGCGGGTGGCGAGATCCTCAACAGCACCTACTTTTCGGTGGAGAGCCGGCAGAATCCCGATGGCGGCCTGACGTCGCTCACCATCGAGGGACACGGGAATGGTCATGGCATCGGGATGTGTCAGTGGGGCGCCATCGGGCGTGCGCGCGCGGGCGCGGACTACCGGACCATCCTGCGCACATATTATCCGGGGACGATGGTTGCAACGGTTTCCAGGTAGCATCGGCCTTGCCATCGGCTACGCGTTCGCTGCTCTCCTGGCGGCGGCCGCGCCCGCGAACGCGCAGAACGTCTTTCAGCGCCTCGACCTCGACAAGCTCAGGCTCGAAGGGATTGGCGTCGTGGCCGGCCCCGTGTCACCCAGCACGATCGTGAGCACAAAGTCGTACGGCGTGCAGGCGGACTATGGCGAGATCACGCCGCACCTTCGCGTCGGATTTTCGGGGAGCTTCTGGAGCTCGCACTTCGATGACAAGACGGTCGACCGCTTCATCACGCAGCTCGAGCAGTCGCTCTCCAATCCCCAGGACTCGATCAAGTTCGACCGAGTGGAGATCTCGACCATCTCGCTCGAGGCCGATCTTCGCTACACGCCCACGGCGTCCCACGCAGCGGTGCAGCCATACGTGGGCGGGGGAATCGGGCTGCACATCGTGAACGCCGAGTCGAAGCTGATTCAGAATACGTTTGTGGAGAGTGCGCTCGACAACATCGGAGCGGGAATCAGCGCGATCGCCGGCGTCGCCATTCTTCCCACGCATCGCCTGAGCGTGGGCGTCGAGGCGCGGTACACGGTACTCGGCACCATTCGATTCGGCACCGTGCGCGCCGGAGCGATGTTTCACTTCAGCCGTCCGACCCATCCCAAGGTGTCCAGTCCATGAAGCCTGCCCTGCGTATCGGAGTGATCGGCGTCGGCGCGATCTCGCAGGTCGCGCTGCTGCCCACGCTCGCGCGCCTGCGTGGAGCGCAGCTGGTCGCGCTGTGCGACAACGACGGACCCAAGGCGCGCGCGCTCGCGGAGCGGCTCGATGTTCCCGATGTCTTCACCGACATCGACGAGATGCTGGAGTTCGACGAGCTCGATGCGGTGGTGATCTCGACGCCGAGCCATCTGCACGAGCCGCACGTGCTGAGCGCGCTCGCGGCTGGCGTGCACGTGCTGTGCGAGCGGCCGCTCGCGCTGACGGTGCGCGGCATCGAGCGCATTCTCGCGGCGGCGACGCGAAGCGAGAAGAAGGTGTCGGTCGCCAACAATCATCGCTTTCGGTCCGACGTGCAGGCGATCGCCGCCTTCCTGCGCGGCGGCGAGCTGGGGAAGCTCACCGGCGTGCGCACGGGCTCGTACCAGTCGAAGCGCCCGGCAGAGGGGTGGCGGCTTCGCCGCGCGGAATCCGGCGGCGGCGTGTTCATGGAACAGGGTTTTGCGATGCTCGACCTCGCGCTGTGGCTCGCGGATTTTCCGGAGCCCGTGCGCGTCAGTGCGCACATGGAACGCGGGCGCGGCGCGAGCGCGGTGGAGGACGCGATGCTCGCATTCGTCGAGTGCGAGCAGGGCAAGACGTTCGTGATCGACGTGAACTGGTCGGTGACGTCGCAGGAGGACCGCTGGTGGTTCGACGTGCTCGCGACGCGCGGCAGCGCGCAGCTCAGCCCCTTCAAGGTCGTGAAGGCACTGAACGCGACTCCCGCCGACGTGACGCCACGCGGCGCGGCCGTGCGTGAGAGCGCGGTGACCCAGTCGTATCGCGCCGAGCTCGCGCACTTTCTCGCGGTGCTGCGCGAGGAGGCGAGCTACGAGCCGCCCTCCGATCAGGTCGTCCTGCATCGCATTGCCGAGGCGATCTACAGGTCCGCGGACGAGGAGAAAGAAATCCGACTGTGAACATTCGCCGAGGGGTGTTTCCGCAGAGGGGAGAGTACGCGGCGCTTGCCGGCTCGACGCTCCTCTTCGCGATCGCATTTCCGCCGTTCCCCCTGCTCATTCCGGCATTCCTCTGCCTCGTCCCGTTCGCGGTGGCGGTGGCGACGCGCGCCGATCGCGCGGGAACGGTGCGCGAAGCCGCGCGCCTCGGCTTCTGGTTCGGCATGCTCGGCTACGCCGCCAACCTGTACTGGATCGCGATCGCGCTCTCGATCTTCACGAAGCTTGCGATCGTCGGCTACATCGCGGCGCTGTTCGTGCTCGCGCCCGTCGTCGCGCTCGCGGCGATGTCGCTCTTCGTGCTGCGGCGCGCCACGCGGCTGCCACTGGCGCTGCTCCTGCCGGTGGTGTGGGTGGCGTCCGAG
Source organism: Gemmatimonadaceae bacterium (assembly GCA_035286525.1). Lineage (GTDB taxonomy): Bacteria > Gemmatimonadota > Gemmatimonadetes > Gemmatimonadales > Gemmatimonadaceae > FEN-1250. The sequence continues at coordinate 2,749 of DATHJR010000196.1, forward strand.
GTGGTGCTGAACTACATGTCGGACCTCGCGTTCCCATGGCTGCCGCTCGGGCTCGCCCTCTCACGCACGCCCGTGCTCGCGCAGGCGGCCGATCTCTCGGGTGTGCGCGGGCTGAGCTTTCTCATCGCGGCGGTGAACGGGTTGATCGCGGATGCGTGGCTGCTGCGCGGCCAGCGTTCCGCGATCGCGAAGCGCCTGGTGGCCGCGATCGCCATCGTGGCCGCGCTGGCGGGCTATGGTGTTTGGCGCATGCGAACGACGGAGCTGCTTCCGCTTGCGCCCGTCGCAATCGTGCAACCCAACATTCCGCAGGAGGAGAAGTGGCAAGCCGAGAACCAGCCGCGCATCCGCGAGATTCTCGACGACATCACGAACAAGCGGCTCGCGACCCACGATGCCAGGCTCATTCTGTGGCCCGAGGCGGCGCTCCCCGGGTTCATCGCCGAGCATCCCGAATGGAGCAGCGATCTGCGACAAATGGCGCGGGGCGCCCGCACGCCGATCCTCTTCGGGACGCTCGATGTCGAGTGGCATGGGCCCGGCGACTACGACTACTACAACGCCGCCATGCTCGTCGACTCGGCCGGCGTACTCAATGCGCAGCCGCCGTACCGAAAGTCGTTTCTCGTGCCGATCGTGGAGCGCGTGCCGTTCGTGAATCCGCGCTGGTTCAAGAGTCTGAAGTATTTCGGCGGCTACGGTCGCGGCCTGAACACGAAGCCATTCGTCGTGTCGTTCGGCAAGGTGGGCGTACTCATCTGCTACGAGTCGATCTTCCCGCAGCGCTCGCGTGAGTTCCGTCGCGAGGGCGCGAAGCTGATCGTCAACATCACCAACGATGCATGGTTCGGGAAGTCGCTCGCGCCGTACCAGCACGAGGCGCACATGGCGCTCCGCGCGATCGAGAACCGGGTGGGCATCGTGCGCGCGGCAAACACGGGCATCTCCGGGTACATCGATCCGCTAGGGCGCATCCAGGGCGAGACGTTGCTCGATACAGCGGACTCGCGGGTCTACAATGCCCAGACCACAGATGTTATGACGCTCTACGTGCGCATCGGCGATTGGCTCGGCTCGCTCGTCTTGCTGGCGACGGCCGGGGGTCTCGCGTGGGCGCGCTTCCGCCGTCGCGTGCCGTGACGGCGCTCTCGGTCGGGATCGACGTCGGGGGAACCTTCACCGATCTCGTCTCGGTCGCGGAAAACGGTGCGGTCGAGTCGCGCAAACTGCTGACCACCACCACCGATCAGAGCGATGGCGTGCTCGAATCGCTCCACACGCTCGGCGCGCCGCCGGCGGGGATCGCGCGCCTCGTGCACGGCACCACCGTGGCGACGAACATGTTGCTCGAGCGAAAGGGCGCGCGCGTAATGTTGTGCGCGACCGCCGGCGCCAGTGACCTGCTCGAGCTGCGCCGGCAGGAGCGCGCGTCGCTGTACGATCTCACGCGCCACCATCCCGCGCCGCTCGTGCCGCCGTCGATGACGGTGGCGATCGAGGAGCGGATGACGCCGTACGCCGTGGAGAAGCCACTCGGGACAGCCGCGATCGCGAGCGCCGTCACCGCGGTGCGCGCGGCCGCACCCGACGTCATCGCGATCGCGCTGCTGCATTCGTACCGCGACGAATCGCACGAGCGTGCGCTCGCCTCGGGGCTGCGCGCAGCCGGGATCGAGGCAGACATCGTCTGCTCGGCCGACGCGCTTCCCGAGATTCGCGAGTACGAGCGCACCACGACGACGGTGGCCGAGGCGTACTTGCGGCCGGGCGTGGCGCGATACCTGGCACGTCTAGGGGAACGACTGCACGAGAAAGGATATCCCGCGCTCTCCGTGATGACGTCCTCCGGCGGAATGCGCGGTGCGAATGCGGGAGCGAAGAGCGCGGCCGCACTCGCGCTGTCCGGACCGGCGGGCGGCGTCGCGGGCGCGGCGTACGTGGCGCGCCTCGCGGGGCTCCCGAATGCTCTCACGATCGACATCGGCGGCACGAGTGCGGACGCGGGACTCGTACTCGATGGCGAGCCGCTCACGGAGAGCGGCGGCGAGATCGCCGGCGTGCCGATAGCGCTTCCGCGCGTGTTGGTGGAGACCGTGTCCGCGGGCGGCGGAAGCATCGGGTGGATCGATGACGGCGGTGCGCTACGCGCCGGGCCGCGGAGCGCCGGCGCCACGCCCGGGCCCGCGGCGTTCAACCGCGGCGGCATCGACGCCACCGTCACCGACGCACAGATGGTGCTCGGCACGCTCACCGCGCGCGCGATCGGCGTCGTCGCGCTCGACGCGGAGGCGGCGCACAAGGCGGTGGGACGCCTCGCCGCCGCGCTCGGCGTTGCGCCCGAACGCACCGCGCGCGCAATGGTGCAGGCGGCGGACGCGGCGATGGCGCGTGCGCTGCGCCGCGTGAGCGTCGAGCGCGGCATCGATCCGCGCAGGTGCGCGCTGGTCGCGTTCGGCGGCGGTGGTCCGCTGCACGCGTGCGCGCTCGCGGATCATCTCGGCATCAGCACCGTGCTCGTGCCGCCCTTCGCCGGCGTGCTGAGCGCGCTCGGCCTCGCGATCGCGCCGGAGCGCCGCGATGCGCTCGCGAGTGTGATGCGCCGGGCGCATGCCCTCACTCCCGCGGACACGCGCGAGCTCGACGCGGTGCTTTCGGCGCGCGCGCGCGGAGACGTCCCCGCGTCCGGAGCGACACAGCGCTGGTTGCGTGCGAGGTACGTCGGCCAGGGACACGAGCTGGAGATTCCCTTCGCACCCGGCGAGGAAGGTGCATCGCTCATCGGGCGTTTCGCCGCGGAGCACGAAAAGCGAATGGGCTTCACCCTTGAGCAGGATGTGGAGGTGGTGGGCGCGCGCATCGCCGTCTCCGGCGCCGCGCGCGAGGCGGTGCTCGCCGCCCCGCACTTCGCCGACGTTACGCGTCGCGGCCCCGCGGTGATTCCGCTCTCCGACGCGACGATGTTCGTTGCCGATGGATGGACCGCGCGCGCGCTCCCGATCGGCGGCTATCTCATGGAGCGCACCTCATGAGCGACGCGAGTACGGCGACCTTCGACGAGCTCCTCGAGCTCGAGGTGATGGGGCACGCGTGGTCGGCGATCGCCGAGGAGATGGGGAGCGTGCTCGTGCGCGGCTCGCTGTCGCCGAACATCCGCGAGCGACGCGACGCGTCCGCGGCGCTCTTCGATGCGGGCGGCCGCATGGTCGCGCAGGCGGCGCACATTCCCGTGCACTTGGGCGCGATGCCCGAATCGGTGCGCGCGGTGCGCGAGCGCTCGCCACTGGCGGGGGACGTGTTCATCCTCAACGATCCGTACACCGGCGGGTCACACCTTCCCGACCTCACTCTGGTGGAGGCGGTGGAGCTCGACGGCGAGATCGTGGGCTACGCGGCCGTGCGCGCGCATCACGCGGATGTTGGCGGGATGAGTCCCGGGAGCATGCCGCAGGGTGCGACGGAGCTCGTGCAGGAGGGGCTGATCCTGCCGCCCGTGCTCATCTCGCGCGACGGCGCGACGCGCGACGACATTCTCGCGATCATCCTCGCCAACGTTCGCACGCCGGCCGAGCGCAGCGGCGATCTCCGAGCGCAGATCTCGGCGTGCGCCGCGGGGGCGAGCGGTTTGCGCAGGTTCATTGCGCGCGAGGGACGCGAGCGCGTGGCGGCGTCGGGGCGCGCGCTCATCGACTACACCGCTCGCCGCGCGCACGCGGCGATCAGCGCGCTCGGCCCTCGCAGCGGAAACGGCACGGACATTCTGGAGGGCGACGGGCACTCGGAAACGCCGGTCACGGTGTCGGTCGCGCTGCACACGCGCGGCGATCGACTCGTGCTGAACTTCGCCGGGACGTCGCCGCAGGTGCGCGGCAACGTGAACTGCCCTCTCGCGGTGACGCGTGCGGCCGCGGTGTTCGTGCTGCGAACGCTCCTGAGCGACGACGTGCCGACGAATGACGGCATCGCGCGCGCGATCGAGATCATCGCCGAACCGGGATGCGCGGCGAACGCGCGCTGGCCGGCCGCG
>DATHJR010000197.1:0-10368 GCA_035286525.1 Gemmatimonadaceae bacterium
GACGGGCTCCAACCCGGGCCCGCGAGTGAAATCGAGGGGATGCCCTCTCGCCGCAACGCGCGAGCGACACCGAGACCGTTCGTCTCGAATCCCACGATTACGGCGGGAGCGTACAGGTTGCGCATGGCTCGAATCTTAAGCGGAAAGGATGCGCGCCCCCACGATTCCCGAGCGATTGCGCGCTGAACCTGCGCTGCAGACGCATGCGATGTCGGTGCTTCTGGTCTCCCGATGGTATGGCGGAGCGAACAACGGCGTGGGTGTGCTCACCGAGACACTTACGCAGGCACTTCGCGCAGCGGGAACCGAGTGCGTCGTGGTCGAGCTCCTCCCGGATGGAATTTTTCCTCGTCGCAGGATCGGTCGCTCGGGTGAAACGATCTGGGGCGTGTGTCTGCGCGCGCACGCCGAGAGCAACACGCCGCGCGCACGGATCGCGCGCGCGCTTCGAAGCTTCCTCTGTCGACGCCTCGTCCGGCGGCTGGTTCGGGCGCACGGCGTGAATGTGGCGCACATTCACCACGCGTCAACGCTGTACGGCACCATCGCGTCGGCATTGCGATCGACGTCCACTCCGTGGATGGTCACCTTTCACGGGAGCGATTTGCGCGTGGACATCTCGGAGCCCACGTGCCACGCGGTGATGCTCGATCTCGTGACCGCGGCAGGGGCAGTATCAGCTGTGTCCAACTCACTGCGCGAAGCTGCGGTTCGCGCCTTTCCCGAGGCGGCGGCGAAGACGTCCGTCGTGTACAACAGCGTCGATGTCGCGCTCATCGAAGAGGCCAAGCAGGTGGCTTCCAACGGCCTTGAGTCGGAGGTCGTCGTATTCCTCGGCGTGCTGGGAGCGCGAAAGGGCGCCGACGTTCTCCTCGCCGCGTGGGCGGACCTCGTCCTGTCCGGGAGGGCTCCCGCTCCGTGGACGCTCGTGATTGCGGGCGATGGTCCCGACAGGCGCCAGCTCGAAGTGTTTGCGACCGAGTCTGGTGTGTCTGACCGCGTGCGATTCGTTGGCGCGGCGAGTCGTGGCGACATCGCGACGCTCTTGTCGAGCGCATCAATTATGGTAGTTCCAAGCCGAACGGAGCCATTCGGCCTCGTCGCCGCGGAGGGACAGATGTTGGGGCGCCCGATCGTCGCATCCGATACCGGCGGCCTCCCCGAGGTGATTCAAAACGGTGTGACTGGAATGCTCGTGCCGCCGGAGCAACCGGCGGCGCTGGCCACGGCAATTGCCAGTCTCATCGCCGATCCGGCTCGCCGCCGAGCGATGGGACACGCGGCGCACCGACGTGCGCTGCAGAACTATTCGCCCTCGCGAATGGCTCGAGAGTACTTGTCGCTGTATTCCGCGATCATCGAAGCACAGCCATAGCTTTACACGCGCGCCGCCACGGACTCGACAATCTCGAACGCCCGCGCGGCCAGCGCCTCTCGACGATGTTCCTCCAGCCACGCGTTCACTGTGTCACTCGTGCGCGACATGTCGAGTTTCTGAATGCGCGCGAGCGCCTCGCGCAGCGAGGCACCGGATCCGGACGGGCAGAACACTCCGGCGCCCAACCGATCGACCAAGTCCGCGGACTCGCCTCGCGAACCGAACACCAGCACCGGCCTGCGTGCCGCCAGATAGTCGAACAACTTTCCCGGGAGGTAGCGCTCGAGATCGGGCCCGGCTAGCAGAAGAAGCACGTCGCTCTCCTGCATTTTTCGATTCGCCTCGCGCTTTCCAACATGGTCGATTACGTCGATCACAGCGGGGAAGCCGAACGCTCGGACGGCCGCATCGGCGCTCGACGACCGCCGACCGATGAACCGGACCTTGATGCGTGGCACCCAATCTGGTTGATCTGTGAGGAATTCCTGAAGGCTGTCGAGAAAATCGAGCGGTGGCGTGTGCCCGGCCAGGTTTCCCACGTGCGCGAGTCGCAGTGTGGCCTCTTCACCGAAGCTGAGTTGCTGATGATCGCGTTCGCGGCCGACGAAATCGTCCGGCTCCCAGCCGTTCGGCACCACGTGAGCTCTGTCCGCTGCGAGCTCGGAGAACGTTGCCAGCTGATGCCGTAGATGTGATTCCGTGGTGAACAGGACGGCATCCGCCGCGCTCAGGCAGCGACGTTCCCAAGCGCGATCATTGCCATCCTTGTTTACAAAGTCGAATGGACATTCCGTCCACTCGTCGCGGTAATCGAGTACGAGTGGCACGTCGAAACGACGTGCGACGAGAAATGCGGCCACGAACATGGAGAATGGCGGACCCGAGGCCAGCACGACATCAGGCGGATCATTCGCCAGGGTGATACTCGCGAAGCGAGCGAAGGCGAGCGCGTTTGTAAATCCGCCATCGACAGGCGGAAAGAGGCGGTAGGACGGTTGTCGTGTCGACCGAGGAACAGCTCGAAGCGTCGCCTCGGCCGGTACGCGCGAGAGCAGCTCCTCACCATGCGCGCTCTGCTCGCCGCGCGGTTCGCCACAAAAGGCGTCGATGCGCCAGCCCAAGCGGCAACCGTACCGCATGAATGAGAGCGGCCGATGTACCCCCGCGGTGCTGTTCGGCGGGAGCGCCCAGGCGAAGAGCGCGACGTGTCGGCCTGGACGAGCGCGCGTCGTTGTGCGCAGCCTTGGCCGCTCCAGGCTCAACCAATCCGCGCCGATGACGGCGGAGTCTATGAGGGTCTGGTATAACGTCATCCGCGAGGCTCGATTCAGGGCGCGCGCCCGGTGCGCTGCGATGCAGGGCCAAGCACGAGCTCCCCGTCACGACGCTCGTCGAGCTTCATGCCGATGTACGATTCCGATTTGACGCGCGGGTCGTCGCCGACGGTCACGATGCACGCCCCGTTTTGGTGATCGTGATAGCGTCCCTCGATGTCGCGTATGTGGTATCCGACCTCGTACACGCCGGCCGGCACATTGAACGAGAGGCTCCAGTCGATACTCGCCACTTCACCCGCTCGGAGGTGGAGCGGATGTCCACGCATCCGGGCGTACGTCGACTCGATGACGTTCTTCCCGCCTCGACGCACGAAGAAGCCCGGAGTCAGCTCACTCTCGATGCTCGACGTGAGTGTGTGCGTGAACTCCACCCGCTGTCCCGGATTCACGACGATTTGGTTGCCGAGGGAGGAAGAGAAGTCGATGGTCGCCGCCATGGGCTCGGCGAGCAGCTCCGGCCTCCACTGCCCGCCACTCTTGTAGTACTCGGCCACGACGTTCGTCAGCTCTCCGCTCGCGGTGATCGCGCCCTGATTCAACAAGATGGCCGTGTTACACAGTGATAGTACCGCGTCCATGTTGTGGGACACGAATATCACCGTCGTGCCATTCTCGAGCACATCCTGCATCCACCGAATGCACTTCCCCTGAAAGGTGAAATCGCCGACGGAGAGCACTTCGTCGATGATCAGGATCTCCGGCTCCAGATGCGCCGCGATCGAGAAGCCCAGGCGTGCGTTCATGCCCGAGCTGTAGCGCTTCACGGGCGTGTCGATGAACTCGCCGACACCGGAGAAGTCGACGATCGCATCGAAGCGTCGCTGGATGTCCGCTCGCTTCATGCCGATGATGGCGCCGTTGAGGAAGATGTTTTCTCTCCCCGTCAGATCCTGATGAAATCCGGCGGTGACCTCGATGAGCGCACCGATCCGCCCGTGCGTCACGTAGCTCCCGAGCGTGGGGCGCAGCAGCTTGGTGAGGATCTTCAGCAGCGTAGATTTCCCCGCGCCATTGTGGCCGATGATGCCAAGCGCGTCGCCGCGCTTCACCTCGAACGAGACGTCGCGCAGCGCCCAGAAGTCACCCTCCCGCAGCTCACTCGCGGGACGGGGCCCCCGTACCAGTCGACCCACAGCCGCTGGAATGAGGTCTCTGAGACTATCGTGTCGTTCACCCCGCCGGAATTTTTTCCAGACGGAATCGACTAGAACGGCGGTATCACTCACGCTCACCTCGAACGCATTTCACGACGATCGTGGCTCAAACGTATTCGGCGAACAGATGCTGCAGTCGTCGAAACATCATCGCCGAACCCAGTACGGCCGCAACCGCGCACACGGCCGAATAGACGAGCTCCAGCGGCTCCCAAACCGGGCGCTCGACTCCCTTTACCACGACGCTGATCGGATGGAGCAGACTGCGTCCCTCGACGACGGTCAGACGCAACCCCTCCAAAATGCCGGTGAGAGGATTGAGCATGGCCAGCTGCGCACCGCGAGGCCCGAGCATCGACGGCTCGAAGAAGATCGGCGTGAAGAATATGCCGAACATGAGCACTACCTGCACGATGTACTTGACGTCTCTGAAAAACAGATTTGCGCAACTCAGGAAGAGCGAGACGCCGGTCGTAAAGAGCAGCAGGAGCAGCAGCAGTAGTGGCACCCAGGCGAGACTGGGGTGGAGTCTCACGCCGAGAAACGGAAGGACGACGATGAGCGTGAGCAGCCCGATCGAGGTATCGAACGACTGCGCACCGACGGAGGACAGTGGGAGAACCTCGCGCGGAAAGTAGATCTTCGTGACGAGGTTGGAGTTTCCAACGAGGCTCGCTGTCGCAAACCCGAGCGCACCGACGAAGAATGCCCACCCGACGCCCTTGACCGCGATATTCGCGATGTCACTTTGCTTGAGCGTCGCTCCGGAGATCTGCGCCATTGCGTAGCGCACGATCAATCCCGAAAGGACGATGAGGCACGGCATGAAAACGGCCCACGCGAGTCCCATCGCGGCCTGTTTGTATCGAAGCTTGATGTCGCGCCGCGTCAGCTGTTCCAGCAGCTCACGGTGCTGCCACACCTCGATCGTTGCGTCTTTTATGTCGGCAAACATTCGTTAGGTGGTAAGAGACTTCCTTCGGCCTGACCACTGCCAGCGACGAAGTTTCCCACTCAGAGACGAAGTTTCCCAGTCCGCGGCCGCGGCGTCCCGAGCTCGGGGTGGGCAAAGCTAGCTCAATCTGCACTCCGCCCGAGGGCTTTCGAGAGCGCGACGACATGCGCTCGCGGGATGAATGACTTGACGTAGCCCAGGACGGCGGCGGTCGTTGGTCTCGACGACCAACTGTCACGGTACCAGCGACGCGCTGCGCTCCCGCGTCCCGAGCACCATTGAGCATAGGCGACGTGAAATTGCCGCTCGCTGAGATTCTGATCGGCTGCTTTCGCTTCGGCGGCTGACATGATTGGCCGCAGCCGTTCGAGATGCGCCTTTCGTACGGCCACCCCATCCATGTGTGTCTGGACCGGTTGGCTCGCCGTCAGGCTCGCGGCGTGTTTGCGAATGACCGTGTGGACCTCGTTGACGAACGCAATCGGCGTGTGCGCGGCCCAGCGAAACCACAGGTCAATGTCTTCGGCGCACACGAGCGATTCGTCGAACCAGGTCCGCTCCGCGCTGAGCAGCTCGCGATCGATCACCACCGTGGATGTGTTGATGACGATGTTCGTGAGCAGATACGCAGGAAACGTGGGGCGGCAGAGAAAGACATTTCCGTTCACAAGTTGCAGATAGGGAGCCGCGACATCGAGAAAGGCAGCCGACGCCAGCGTTCCGGCGGGCGCGAGCGTGCCGGTGTCCTCATACCGTCGCTGCACGTCGGCGAAGACGAAGCGAGACCCCGTGAGCTGTAAAGCGTGGAGAGCGGATTCCAGCCGGTGGGAGACCGAGATGTCATCCGCATCGAGGAACGCGATGTAGCGGCCGCGGGCCTCACCCAGCGCCTGGTTGCGAGCACACGACGGCTTCCCGGACGATGAGGCTCGCGTGAGCAGCCGCACGCGCGCGTCCTCAGCGGCGTGGCTCCTGGCAATGGCACTGGTACCGTCGGTCGACCCATCATCGACGACGATGATCTCGATGTCCGCAACTGTCTGTGCACGCAGTGAGCTCAGCGCGTCGCCGAGAAAGTTCGCGGCATTGAACGCTGGCACGATGACGGAGACGCGGGGCGGTGCGGCAGTCATGGACGAGTAATTTAGCGGGCCAGCTCCACTGGGATTCCCATGCACTGAAAGAGGGCCAACCTCGATGTGGTGCGGCCTTCGTCTATCCTCTATGGAAACAAGCACTTAATCGACTACTCGAGGACGGACTCGAGGCGCCGACCAGGTGACTAACTTGCATTCGCCGTGGCGAGAAGTTCCCTCGAGCTCACAATAGCCGGTGTAGCGTATGAAGCGATCACACTCTCACCCTGCGCTTTCCATCACTCGCCACTTCGCAGACGCATTCATGTTCAGTGGTGCATTGATCGCACTCGTGATCGCCGCACCATCTCGCGCGCCGGCGCAGGCGCGCGCTTCGCGCGCAGCTGCGTCTCAAGGTGAGGATCCCTCACCCGGCATCCAGCCACCCGCGTCCATGCAGGAAGTCGCGATCCACAGCCATGGCTCGCGAATGAACGGCATCGTTTACCTGGCTGCGGGGGCGGGGAACCATCCGCTGGTCATCTTTTTCCACGGATATCCTGGCAACGAGCGGAATCTCGATCTTGCGCAGGCCGTTCGGCGCGCGGGATACCAGGCGCTGTATGTCGACTACCGTGGAATGTGGGGCTCTGGCGGAACGTTCTCCTTCGCCAACGGCCTCGAGGACGCCAACACGATTCTCGCGTGGGTACGCACGCCCGAGATAGCGGCAAAGTATCATTTCGATACGCGCCACATTGCCGTGGTGGGGCACAGCTTCGGCGGATGGCTTGCGCTCATGACTGCCGCGCACCAGCCGCACTCCGTGTGCATCGCGGGACTCGCTGCGTGGAACATCGGGCTTGCCGCGCAGCGATTCGGGCAGCATCCCGAAGAACGCACTTCCAATCGCGACTACTTTCGTGTGACCACCGCCCCGGGAGGTCCGGTACACGCGGGCGACCTGCTCAGCGAGATGACCACGCATGCTCGCGACTACGATTACTTCGCGCAGGCGCCTTCGTTCGGCGATCGCGCCGTGCTCCTTGTCGGCGCAACGCGGGACTCGCCCGACGAGGACGTCGCCGTTCATCAGCAAATGGGCGCGGCACTCCGAAAAGCGGGTGGCACACACGTGTCGGTGAAGCAGTTCGAGGACGATCACCCATTCTCCAGTCACCGCCTCGCTCTCGTCGACCTCCTCACGACGTGGCTGAACACGGAATGCGCGGGCACTCAATGACTGGGGCTCCGCTATTCGATCATTCCCGAGACAAGTGAGCTGGAAGACGCGCGTGACTTGATGGAATTTGGGCTTGTTTACCTTTGTTACCCTTTCGAGCACAAAAAAGGGTCACTCGCGAGAGTGACCCCTTTTTGCTAAGCTCTATCATTTCAATCTCTTATCTCGTACTCCCGAGGAGGGACTCGAACCCCCGACCCGGTGATTAACAGTCACCTGCTCTACCACCTGAGCTACTCGGGATCAGCACTCGAAAATATAGGGGATGAGGGGCTAAATGCAATTGAAACACAGCATTGCAAAGCCTTGAAGTGAATGCGCCTCTGCGCGTGCAGATCGAGTGGCCGCGCATGCGCGCGTACGTGGTGTCCCCACGGTCTTCTCCGCACGATTTACCAGGAAGCCCGGCGTCAACTCGCTGATCAACGGGTCGTGCGCAGAAAGCCGCCTGATCAGTGGGATTGAAAGACCGCAATGATGTTGCTCCTCCAGTCGGCTAGTCCGTCGCGACGCAGCATTCGCACGAGCAACAAGTCCACCACGACGAGGGGTCCGAGAAGCATCCTGCTCGTGCTCGAAGTGTCGCACAGTTGCATGGTCTCGACTTGAAAACCCGACTCGAGCGCGGTCCGCGCAAGACGGGCAGGTGTGTTTGCGCGGTAATCGGTTGGAAAGACGTCGTCCTCACGCCGTCCGTCCGCCATGTGAATGAGAGTGTGCTTGAGATGCTTCGGTATGAGTCGTGAGGCCCATACGTGCCAGTGGCGCGCATTCGGCGTATGAATTATTAGGTGGCCATCCCGACATAACAATCGATGAATTTCGATGAAAAACGCCTTGGGATCGAGCACGTGCTCCACGACCATATTCGCCGTGATCAGCGAGAACGATGCCGATCGCAGCGGAAGTGCCGACGCGACGATCCTGTCCTTAATGGATTTGTGACGGCGGAGGCTCGAGAGATCGGGATCGGAGCCGACCACGAGGCGCGCGCGGCGAACGAGAGCTTCCTCTCCCTTGATCCACGGTTCGAAAACCTGGTGTCCGCATCCGATGTCGAGCCAGCGCGTGTCTTCGTTAACGTAGCGATCGAGGACCTCAGCGTACGTCGCCTGCGCCGACCGCAGGCCCGGGGCGAGGCGTTTTTCGAGCGACCAGTACGCCTGTTCCAGTTGGCTGTTCATTGCTTGAATCAAACGACTGAACCCACCCCTGTCGAGGTGGGCTTAGTCGTGACGCATTACCAACTCCCTTAGTCGTCACGCAATCAGCTTGTCCAGCATCTCTGCAACGCCCTGCCGATCCGCGACGGATACGTGCGCGCAAGTGTCCAAGGTCATCTTCGTGCTCGGGTTCCCCACGCGCTCAGCGACCGTCGATACCGGAACCCCGCCGACAAGAGCGCACTGATGTGAGAGTGGCGAAGCGAGTAGGGCACGAGATTGCGGATATGGTCGAGCCCGCAAAAAGGGCCACTCTCGCGAGTGACCCTCTTCGTTTGTGGTGATTCCACGGAATTCTGCTTATGACGCCGAATGCACAGAGAACTCTACGATGAGTGGCGACTCCGGTGGAGCGTCCACTGGCAGGGGCGTAGGTAGCAACAAGCGAAAGCGACCTTGCAGCCCCGCCGGAACTATCGTCCAGAACGTGGCATGACCGAATCCATCGAGAAGCGCTAATACGGCATTACAAATGTGGTCACTCTGGACGGTCACCCACTCGCCGCCCTGAAGCTGCTGCAGCACGGAAGGGCAGAAATAGGCAGGATATTCGAGCGTTTCGCCAGTCAGATTCTTAACGTCAACCTGAATCGTGTCACCGATGACGTAATCGTTCTCCGACGCCGTGGCCTGTACGCGCCGACCTGCACTTGGATCGGTGGAAGATCGACCACATGCCGCGATCATGATCGCAAGACTCACGAGGACGACGAACAAGCGACCATTCATGATGACCCCCAGCATAGGGTTCCTTCAGCGGTTAACGAACCACGAGTCGATTCACTGTCTTGTGAACACCAACGTGCCGGTTTGCGGGACGCTAGTGATTCCGTAGTAGATCACGGACCCATCTATTCGGTCGGGCACCGGTAGAGTGCCGTTGAACTGTGCGGTGAGCTGTCCGTTATCCGCGGCTCTAAAGCTGAGAGCGACGAGCGGCGGACTTGCGGGAGTAGCGGCGCTGTAAGTTCCTGAAACGGCGATAGGGTCCACCCTGTCCACCCCCATCGCGGAACCCGTTCCACTAATCGTGCTGCCTCGTTGCGTCAGTGTCATGGTACGAGGTGGATTGCCAGGGGAGGCTGATTGGAGGTTCCAAACTCCATCGAGCGGTTGCGGCGACGCGGTAGGAGATGTGCAAGCGATCAAAGTTGCTAGGATCAAGCCGCGCGAGAGGAAGTGCATTTCAACCTCCGACTGCGTGAGATTTCTACACTCAAAGCGCGTCGATCCCAGAAAGCGCGGCTGCGTACGATACAAGTATGAAAGACCCTGCAGAATACACCAGCGTCACCCGCACTAGCCGTGTTGCCTTTTGTTACCCCTCTAAGGCAAAAAAAAGGGGTCACTCTCGCGAGTGGCCCCTTTCGTTAAGTGGTGGCCCCTGGGGTCGCTACGCGTGCGAGGCATCGAACTGAAACGGTGACGGGAGGACCGCGATATTAACCCACGTCGTGCAAGATCAAGTGCCGAGGTGCGCGGAATTCCACCATTCAAACCCAATGGTAGCCGCCGCCAACAGGCCCATGAGGATCAACAGTGCTCTCTGCGCGGCGGCGGTGATCGTGCCTTTTCTGCGCATGGCAGACGACGAGAGCCACACAGCGGCGAACGCAACGAGCGCGAGTGCGATGGGAATCATTGTGAACTCTGCCAAGGGGGAGCACTTCAGACGCGAAAGTCAGTTGCGACGAGGCCGCGCGCCCGCATGAACTACACGCGTGAAATCGCGATTGCAAGTAGCGACCAGGCGAACGGCGGGACCGCATCGCATCCAACACTGCTCCTTATCCGATGCGCGCCGCTCGATCAAGCGAACCACGATCACCCGCACCGTCAATCGCTCGCCTCGACGCCAGTCGCATGTCAATGTCTTCGCGCGAATCCAGGTGCAGCAGCGGGCGCAGCCAGCGTCCGGTGTGCGAGGCCTCCACCTCCGCGACCTCCTCCGGCCTCCCCATCGCCACGAGCTCGCCGCCACCATCGCCCGCTTCGGGGCCGA
>DATHJR010000198.1:0-2767 GCA_035286525.1 Gemmatimonadaceae bacterium
ACCGGACAGGCACCTGGGCGTGTACGTGCTCGAAAATCTCGACCACGCGGAGCTCAGGCATGCTCTGATGTACAAGGTGTTCGACCTGTACACCGCTTCCGCGCGCGACTCCGTGCGTGACTGGAGTGCCGATGTCAGGACGCTGTTCGCCGGCAAGCGCGCAGCGGCGAAGGCGGCTGCCGCTGCAGCGCCCAAGCCACCGGCCGGCACGCATCCGTCGCTGCCGCTGGATCGGTACGCGGGCACCTACGCCGACTCCACGTATGGAACGGTCACGGTTACGCTCGCGAACGGAATTCTCCGGGCGCGCTTCGGCAACTGGGACATCGGCGAGCTCCAGCCAGCTGCGTACGACGGCTTTCGCAGCAGCAAGACGGATCCGTTGCAGGGAATCACGGACGTGACGTTCATCCCGGATGGCGCAGGGCACATCAGCGCGGTGCAGCTCTTCGGTCAGCCCTTTCCACGCGCGACACCGAGTGACGGCAAATGAACGAGTCGCATTGCACCACACGTCGTCTGCAGTGGGCGTCGATTCTTGCCGCTCTGCTCTGCACTCTCGGCACGTCGCGAGCGCAGACGCCACGCGCGCACCGGGCGGCGGTGGCGATCGTGACCGCGCGAACCGCGACCGATTCGTCGTTCGACAAGATGGAAGTGCAGGTGCCCATGCGGGACGGCGTGCACCTGCACACCATCATCTACGCGCCGCGCGGCGCGACCGGTGATCTCCCGATACTGATGTCGCGGACGCCGTACGGCATCGACGGCATGGGCGAGGCGCTCTCGAGCCAATCCTTGGCGGATTTCGTGAGCGAGGGCTACATCTTCGTGTTTCAGGACATCCGCGGGCGTTTCAAGTCGGAAGGCCAGTTCATCATGCTGCGTCCGATGCGGAACAGGAGCGACCGCGCGGCCACGGACGAGAGCACCGATGCGTACGACACCATTGCCTGGCTTCTGACGCACGTGCCGCACAACAACGGCCGCGTGGGGATGCTGGGAACGTCGTATCCCGGATGGCTCACCGTCATGGCGATGCTCGATCCGCATCCCGCGCTCAAAGCCGTCTCTCCGCGGGCGTCTCCGGCCGACATGTTCATCGGCGATGACTTCCATCACAACGGCGCATTCCGTTTGAGCTACGGATTCGAGTACGCCACAATAATGGAGATGTCGAAGGACCTCTCGCCATACAAGTTCGATCAGCCCGACCTCTACGATTGGTATCTCAAGCTCGGGTCGCTCTCCCATGCCAACGAGCGCGTGCTGCACGATCAGGCGCCGTCGTGGAACAACTTCGTGTCGCACCCCAACTACGATCAATTCTGGCAGACGCAAGCCGTCGCTCCGTATCTAGACAAGGTCAAGGTTCCGACCCTTACGGTCGCGGGCTGGTGGGATCAGGAGGATTTCTTCGGGCCCATCAAGATCTACGAGACGCTCGAGGCCCACGATACGCAGCACCTGAACTATCTGGTCGTTGGTCCCTGGAATCACGGCGGCTGGAACGCGCCAGCCGGACAGAAGCTCGGAGCCATCGACTTCGGCATCCCTGCCTCGGCCACGTTCCGCAAGAACATCGAGGCACCGTGGTTTGCCTACTGGCTCAAGAACAAGGGGACGCTGAAGCTCGCGGAGGCCACGACTTTCGAATCAGGCGCCAACGAGTGGCGCTCCTACGACAGCTGGCCGCCGCACACGGGCGTCACGAGCCGGAAGGTCTTCATGCGTGCGAGTCACAGCCTGTCGCTGGACGCGCCCGCCGACACGGGCGCATCAGCCGCCGACTCGTACGTCTCCGATCCTTCGAGCCCCGTGCCGTACCGCGCACGCCCCATTCGTCCGACGTTTTCCGAGGGATCCACCTGGTCGACGTGGCTCGTCGACGACCAGCGCTTCGCGGAGAAGAGGGCGGATGTGCTCTCCTGGCAGACCCCGCCGCTGCCTCGGGATGTCGAGATCTCCGGAGCCATTGCGGCGCACCTGTTCGCCTCGACCACCGGCTCCGATGCGGATTGGATAGTCAAGCTCATCGACGTCTATCCGGCGCACAACGATGGCGACGCGAAGCTGGACGGCTACGAGCTCATGGTCGCGAACGACGTGCTGCGCGCGCGCTTTCGCAACGGCTTCGAGCATCCCAAGGCGATCGTCCCGAATGAGGTCGACGAGTACGTCGTCGATCTGCACACACAGAACTATCGATTTCTAAAAGGACACCGGATCATGGTCCAGGTGCAGAGCAGCTGGTTTCCGCTCATCGATCGCAACCCGCAGACCTTCGTCCCGAGCATCTTCGCTGCGAAGGATTCCGATTTCCGGGCCGCCACGCAACGCATCTGCCGCTCGGCGCGGGCATCGTCGTTCGTGCTGCTTCCCATCGAAGGGAGTGCGCAGGGGATGCCCGGCGCACAGTGATGGATCGCTGCTACTAGAACGACGTGATCAGCTGCTTCGAGACCTTGGTCGAGTCGCCCACGTACGCGAAGTGCGTCCCCTTCATGTATTTCCGGGCCGCGTCGCGTATCTGCACTGGGGTGACCGCGCGCAGCTGCTCCACGAACTGTCCCGCGAGGCGATAGTCGCCGCCGTATAGCTCCGCGCGCGCGATCTGGTTCGCCTGCTCGGCGTCGGTTTCGTTATTCAGAAAGTATTCGGTGATGAACTGCTGTACGATCACGTTCAGATTCTCGGGATCGAGCAGCGTCGACTGCATGCGCGCGATCTCCCGCCGCATGATCCCAAGCACCGAGTCAGGGTAGAC
>DATHJR010000199.1:0-4041 GCA_035286525.1 Gemmatimonadaceae bacterium
CCGCCCTACACACGCATAAGTCGCATTGGAGGTTGCATGGCCGAGCCCGATGTCGCCCCGTCACAGGGAATGGAGCGGACCCTCACGCGCGAGTACTATCTCTCGCCGGAGCTGTTCGCGCGCGAGAAAGACCGCATCTTCATGCGCGAGTGGTTCTACGCGGGGCGCGAGGAAGATCTGGCGACGGCGGGGAGCTATCTCGTCGTCGATGTCGCTGGCGAAAGCGTGCTAGTGGTACGTACGCGAGAAGGAGAGCTGCGCGCCTACTATAACGTATGCAGGCATCGCGGCTGCCAGCTCGTGCTCACGGGAACGGACAGCGCCGGATGCGCGCCGGAGATCGCGGGCTCGTTCGGCAGCGGCATCAAGTGCCCCTATCACGCCTGGACGTACACGCTCGACGGCGCGCTGCGCACGGCACCGTATCTCGACGAGGGCAGCGGGATCCGGAAGGACGAGCTCTCGCTGCATCCCGTGGGCATCGACACGTGGGGCGGCTTTTTCTTTCTCAATCTCATGCCGCGCGAGGCGGCCGCTCGCGGGCACACGCTGCGCGCGCAGCTCGGCGATGCGGCAACGCGGCTCGTGAACTATCCGCTGGCCGATCTCCGCCGCGTGCACCGCATCACCTACGACGTGCAGGCCAACTGGAAGGTGATGCTCGAGAACTACAACGAGTGCTATCACTGCGCCGGCGTGCATCCCGAGCTGTGCAAGGTCGTGCCGGGGTTCAAGGTGCGCGGCGGATCGGAGCTCGATTGGGAGCGCGGCATCGAGCACGCGGAAGGCGCGTGGACGTTCACGCACAGCGGCACGAGCGCGCGCGCGCCGTTCCCCGGGCTGAGCGATGACGAGCGCGTGCGCCACAAGGGTGAGCTCATCTATCCGAACTTCATGATCAGCCTGTCGGCCGACCATGTCGCCGCCTTCACGATATGGCCGCGCAGCGCCCAGCATACGACGATCGACTGCGATTTTCTCTTTCATCCGAGCGAGATCGCCAAGCCCGGCTTCGATCCATCGGATGCCGTCGATTTCTGGGATCTCGTGAATCGACAGGACTGGACGATCTGCGAGGGCGTGCAGCGCGGAATGCGAAGCCGCGTGTTCGAATCGGGCTTCTACGCGCCAATGGAGAGCTTCAGCCTCGACATTCGCCGGTACGTCGGCGAGCGCCTGGGAAACATCAGTAAGTGAGGCGCGACTACGAGTACATCGTTCTCGGACTCGGCGGACTCGGAAGCGGAGCCGCGTACTGGCTCTCGCGAAAGGCCGGCGCGGAGGTGCTGGGGATCGAGCAGTTCGAGTTGGGGCACGTGCGTGGCGAGTCGCAGGACCACTCGCGCATCATCCGCCTGTCGTACCACAACACAACGTACGTCGAGCTCGCGAAGCTCGCCTACGATGCATGGGATACGCTGCAGCGCGAGAGCGGCGATCAGGTGGTGCTGACCACCGGCGGGCTCGATTTCGCGCGGCACGACACAAGAATCCCGCTCGACACGTACCGCAGCGCAATGCGCGCGTGCGATGTGGAGTACGAGGATCTCGATGCGAGCGAGATCATGAGGCGGTGGCCGCAGTTCACGCTCTCCGACGACATCGAGGGACTCTTCCAGGCTCAGTCCGGCATCGCGATGGCGGCGCGCGCGAATGCGGCGCACCAGAAGATGGCGCGCGCGAATGGCGCGACGCTCATCGACAACACCCCGGTCACGAACATCACGACGCGCGGCGACGAGGTGACGGTCGAGACCGCGGATGGAGATTTCCGCTGTCGAAAACTCGTTATCGCGGCCGGGCCATGGTCCAACCGCGCGCTCGGCTACCTCGGCGTCGAGCTCCCGTTGGAGATCACGCGGGAGCAGGTGACGTACTTTGCCGCGAAGAGGCCGGAGGATTTCGCGCCCGATCGCTTTCCTGTGTGGATCTGGATGGACGACCCGTGCTTCTACGGATTCCCGACGTTCGGTGAGGCGGGCCCGAAGGCTGCGCAGGACGCGGGCGGAAAGCCGGTCACGGCGGACACTCGCGATTTCGAGCCTGAGCCCGAGAATCTGCGCGGCGTGGAAGACTTTCTCTCGCGCTACATCCCGGGGGCGCTGGGGCCGATCATCTATACCAAGACGTGTCTTTACACGCTGACGCCGGACCGCGACTTCGTGATTGACCGCGTGCCGGGACACGACAACGTAGTGGTGGCGATCGGCGCGGGGCACGCCTTCAAGTTCGCGTCGCAAATCGGACGACTGCTGTCCGAGTTGGCGATGACAGGGAAGTCGACGATCGATCTCTCGGCGTTCGCGCTCGACCGCCCGATCCTGAAGATGAAGAACCCTCCCAAGAACTACATGCAGTGACGGCGCTCGAGGAGGTGCGAGCGGAGGAGGTCCGGCCCGCGGCGCTCAAGCGCGCGATGGGCTTTCGCGACCTCATCCTCTTCTATCTCGTCACGGGATTCAGTCTCCGCTGGATCGCGCCAGCAGCGGCCGCGGGCCCGAGCTCCGTCGTCATCTGGATCCTGTGCGCGCTCGTGTTCTACCTGCCGATGATGTTCACGGTGCTCGAGCTCTCCTCGCGATATCCGGAGGAAGGGGGGCTGTATGCGTGGACGCGGCATGCGTTCGGCGAATTTCCCGGATATCTCTCGGGCTATGCGTACTGGTCGTCGAACCTTCCGTATTTCCCGAGTCTTTTCTATTTTACGGCGGCGAACGCGCTCTACATGTTCGGCCATCGCTACGATGCGCTGCAGAACAGCCAACCGTATTTCATCATCTTTTCGATGATCGCGCTGGCGGTGGCAGTTGCACTCAACGTCGTCGGGTTGAACATCGGGAAGTGGCTCCACAATGCCGGCGCGATCGGGCTGTGGGTGCCCGGGATCGCGCTCGTGGTGATGGGCTTCATCGCGGCCGCTCACTATGGTTCGGCAACGCCATTCACCGCGCAGTCGTTCATCCCCAGCACTCATCTCAAAGACATCATCTTCTGGTCGACGATCGCGTTCTCGCTCAGCGGCCTCGAGAGCGCCTCTATGCTCGGCGACGAGATCGAGGATGCGCGCCGGAATATTCCGCGCGCGCTCCTCATCTCGTGCGTGCTCGTCGTGATCCTCAACATTGCCGCGACCGTCGCCATGATGCTGGCGCTTCCGCCAAAAGAGATCCAGAACATGCAGGGGTTCATCAATTCGATCACGCTGGTGGCCACGAAGCTCGGCATCCCATGGATCGCCGTGGGGATCGCGCTGCTGATCACGGTGGGCGGGCTCGGACAAGCCGGTGCCTGGTTTGCAGCGGCGGGGCGGCTGCCATTCGTGATCGGCATCGACAAGCGGCTTCCGCCCGCGTTCGCCAAGATTCATCCGAAGTGGGGAACGCCCTACGTCTCGCTCCTCGTCCAAGCTGGGTTCGCGGCCGTTTTCATCTTTGCCGGGCAGGCGGGGACGTCGGTGGCGGGGGCGTACAACGTGCTCGTCAGCATGTCGGTGATCGCGTTCTTCATCCCGTATCTGCTGATGTTCGCCGCGATGATCAAGCTGCAACGCGAGCCCGCGGGTCCCGAGGTCATTCGCGTTCCCGGCGGTACCCCCGTCGCCATCGCGCTGGCGTCGATCGGCTTTGCGACGACGACGATCTCGATCGGGCTCGCGATGCTTCCCGCGGAGGACGAGCCGAACAAGCCGCTCGCCGTGATCAAGATCGTGGGACTCACGGCGGCGATGATCGCGGTTGGCGTGGGCCTGTACGTCCTGGGCAATCGCAACAAGTAAGATCAGCCAGACCCTTCCATCATTCGCGCTGGAGAAGTTCCGATGAAGACGCTCGTGGTAGGTGGAACAGGAACCGTCGGCTCCGAAGTCGTGCGTCAGCTCATGAGCCGCGGGGTCACGACGTCCGTGCTCACGCGTTCAGCCGAGCATGCGAAGAAGCTGCCGCCCGGTGTCACCGGGGTGATCGGCGATCTCATGGATCCATCGACGCTCGGTGTCTTCAAGGGCTTCGAGGCGATCTTTCTTCTCAATCCCGTGAGCACCAC
>DATHJR010000200.1:0-6682 GCA_035286525.1 Gemmatimonadaceae bacterium
AGCCTTGCCCGTTCCGCCGTACACGACGAGATCCTCAGGACGCTCCGCCACTTCAGGATCGAGATTATTCATGAGTAGCCGGAGCGCGGCTTCCTGCTGCCATCCCTTGCATGAGATGCTCGTGCCGCGCGGCGCGCGAACCTGCCCGCGCGCCGTTCCGCTTCGCGACGCCGGTTTGCGTTGGATGCTTACGTCAGTCATGTCACAGCTCCGATATCAGCGAAGCGCTGGTCTGACACCGCCGCCATGAGAGCGGAGATATCTCCGCTGAGCACGCGGTCGCCCTCGAGACGCGGGACAATCTCGCGCACGCGTTGGTGCGCGGTACGCACTCCGCGTCCTGGCGTGAGCGGAGCTCTGAAGTCGATTCCTTGAGCGCCGCACATCAGCTCGATCGCGAGAATGTGCGCGACGTTATTCACGATGCGGCGCAGCTTCCACGCGGCGCCCATCGCCATGGGCACGACATCTTCCTTGTTGCCGTCCGTCGGGATCGTGTCCACGCTCGCCGGGTGCGAAAGCACCTTGCACTCGCTCGCCAGCGATGCGGCGGTGACCTGCGCCATCATGAATCCGGAGTTGACGCCGGCCTCCGGGGTGAGAAAGGGCGGCAGCCCCTGATTGAAATCGGGGTGCACGAGGCGATCGGTGCGCCGCTCCGAGATCGTCGCGAGATTCGTCATCGCGATCGCGAGCACATCGAGCGCGAGCGCCACCGCCTGGCCGTGAAAGTTTCCGCCGCTCATCAGCGTTCCGTCGTCGAAGACGAGCGGGTTGTCGGTCGCGGCGTTCAGCTCGCGCGTCACGAGTCCCTCCGCAAACTGCATCGCGTCGAGCACCGGTCCGTGCACCTGTGGCATGCAGCGGAGCGCATATGCATCCTGCACGCGCGGATCGCCGGAGCGATGCGATTCGCGGATCTCGCTGTCGGCGAGGAGCGCGCGCAGGAGCTCGGCCGAGCGCTGCTGGCCGAGCTGTCCGCGCGCGCGCTGGATACGCGCGTCGAATGCATCGGGGGTGCCCATGAGCCCTTCGAGCGTCATCGCGCCGGCGGCGTGCGCGACGCGCCAGAGCCGCTGGATGTCCATCAGCGCGACGGCGGCGATCGCCGTGTGTGCCTGCGTGCCATTGATGAGCGTGATTCCCTCTTTCGGCTGCAGCACGACAGGGGCAAGCGCGGCGCTCTCGAGCATCGCGGCGGCCGGGCCGGCGTTGTCGCCGCGACGCAGCACGCCTTCGCCGATCAGCGTGAGCGCGAGGTGCGCGAGCGGGGCCAGATCGCCACTCGCGCCGACACTCCCCTGCTCCGGCACCTCGGGGTAGAGCCCGACATTCAGCATCCCGGCGAGCAAGTCGATCAGCTCGGCCCGCGCGCCCGAGAATCCCTTGGCGATCACGTTCGCGCGCAACAGCATCATCGCGCGCACTTCGCGCTCGGGGAGGAGCGCGCCCACGCCCGCCGAATGGCTGCGGACGAGATTCACCTGCAGCTCGTTCAGGCGATCGAGCGGGATCGACATTTCGGAGAGCTTCCCGAAGCCCGTGGTGACGCCGTACACGACGTCGCCGCGCCGTACGATCTCATCAACGAAGTGGCGCCGCTGCGCGACGAGATCCCGCGCAGACGACGCCAATTCCACCTCTCCATCTCCGTGCGCGACGAGCCACACGTCCCGCAGCGTGAGCGAGTTTCCGTCCAGCTGAATGCGCTGCTTCATTCGCGAAAGCTACGGGCGTGGACCCCCTCCGGCTACCACGCGGCGCAGCTCCGGATTGCCGAAATCGGTCTGATACGCCCAGTCGATAATTACGTAGTCCGCACCCACGTGCGTGATCCGCACGGCACCGTAGTGCAGGCCGTCGCTCAACTCGGTCTCGAATACGTACGCGTATCCCGTCACCGCCTCGATCGAGCCGGTGAAATAGCCATTGAGCGGCGCGACGTCGATGGACGTCAGGTCCTGCACCGGATCCTGACTGTAGAGCACGACGCTGGTTCCCGTGCGCACCGTCGTCAGCCAGATGGAACCGTCGCCGTGACGATCGACGCGGAAGTCGATGTCGGTGCGATCGCCGGACACGATCTGGCCGAGCAGCGAAGAGTTCGGGTACTCGAATCGAAACCCGCTGGTCGAGAGGTGCGACTGCGAGGCATCGATCAGGACGTTGCGCGAGTCGAAGCGCGGAGTGTCGTGGATCGCGAGCGAGACGACGCTCTCGCGTCCGCCCACGCTGACCGCGGACACCGCGAAGCACATCGAGACGCCGTTCGACAGCCCGGACACGAGAAAGTCCTCGGAAACCGAGGTGCCCTCGAGGCCCCAGCTCGCATCGTCGCACACGTCGTGATCGAGATCGTAGAACGTGGAATACACGTTGTAGTGTTCGAACGCACCAGGGTCGTCGATGCGGGCGTTCGGATCCCACGAGAGCTGGACTGCGGTGTTGAGCGACACCGACACGAGGTTGCGCGGTGTTTCGAGCTGCGAGCCGCCACCCGGTCGAGTGGTGTAGTCGCTCGAGCAGGCGGCGAGCGCTATCAGAGCGGCTGGAATTGCGATCGTGCGACGCATCGAAAGCTCCGGAGGAGTGACGCCATACGCATGTGCACGGTGTACGCCACTCACCCACGAAATTCCAACTTTATGCCGCTCAACGAGATACGCCCGTCCCCAAAAGAGAAGTGTCCCCGTGGTGGGACACTATTGCGACCGCACAAAGAAACACTCACTCGGGGAAATTCGCGCGGCTACTGCGATTGCACCTCGGCCGGACGATACGTGCGCCTGTCGTAATTGAACTTCAGGTTCGGCTCCGCGATGAGCGAGATGTAGAAGTTGAAGGAGAAGTTGCCGTTCGGCGCCTGCGTGAACGCGAAGATCGCGCGCCAGTCATGCATGTCGCGCTGCAGGCTCACGATGTGATCGGAGAACTGATGGAGCTCGAAATCGTAGCCGGTAGTCCACTGCATCGACCAGCGCGGGGTGATGTGGAACGACAGGTTGCCGCGCAGCGTGCTCTGGGCGGGACTGACGTAAATGGTAGAGCCACCCAACGCCGCCGAGACGGTGTCGGTGATCTTCGGCGGGTTCTGCAGACACTCCGCGTGCTGAATCGGATCAAGGAATTTCACGCACGCGGCGGTCGGGTCGAGCTGTACGACGTTCGTTCCGACGACAGGCCGTGACTGCGTCGTCGTGAAGCTCACGGACAGATTCCAGCCCTGCGCCGAGTTGATGGCGAACGGATAGCGCGACCCCACCGACCCCGCCGTCGCGGGCAGCGCATTGATGCCCAGTCCGTCCTGATTGGTCATCGGGTTTCCGTTGAGGTTCGCGCCGACTGGAGCCGTGTCGCGCGGCGTGCCTCCGAAAATCCGCTGCAGCGTTTTGAAGGGATTGCTGCTCTTGCCGATCGTGAAGGTCGCGGTAAGCCCGGTGCGAAACGGCTTGAACTTCGCCGTGTCGCTGAGCGGATCGCCCTGGAAGAGCGAGTAGTTCGAGGAGAAGTCGAAGCCGGGGAGCAGGTCCGACTGCAGGTTGTAGCTGAAGCTGTTGCTCGTCACGCCGAATCGGTGCGTACGCGAGGCGACCACGAAGTCGTAGTCGATGGGTGAGGCGTTGATGGTGAGCAGACGAATCTTGTCGCCCCCCCCGGGAGTCGTATCCGACTTGGAGCGAAGCTTCGCCTCGAGCACCTGGTTCAACTGCAGTTGCATCGTCTCCGAGCGAAGGCCGCCCAGATATCCGAAGCGCGTGCGCCCCGTGGCGAGCAGAAACGCATCGCTCACGTCCGACGCCGGCGAATAGGCGAAGGACAGCCGAGGCTGTATCGACTGTCGAATCCGCGAGAACGGTCCGAACCCGGGAAAGAACGCGAAGAACGTCGGCGACGCGGAGATTCCCGTCTGCACGCGCTTCGACTGGCTCACCCATGCTCCGTTCGTGAGCGTGGTCTTCACGAGATAGGAGTAGCTGCCATCCGCGTTTTGGAGCGAGACGAACGGAGCGACGTTCCAGGTACCCTGCAGGATACCGGGCAGAGAAAACTGCGTATCCCAATCGAGTTGCGTCTTCCGGATGTTTGCGTAGGTGCGCGAGCCCGTTTGCACGCCGGTGTTGAAATCGAACTGCGTGATCGTGGTGGGCAAGTCGTTGAGCTGATCGCTATAGCGCACGCTGTTGCTCAGCACAAAGCGCCCGATTCGCAGCGGCGTCTGGAAGTTGGCCGTGGTGTTCCGCGTGTTCGCCTTGATCTCCGTGCTGTCCAGCACGCCCGTTGGACTCCTCGTATAGCGAAAGCTCGACTGTCCTTCGAGGTTGAACGCCTGATTGTTGTCCACCGACAGCGTCGGCGTCCAGGCGAGCCACTTCGCCAGATTGATCGGCTGCGTGGTGAGCGAGAAGTTCGGAAAGTCCTGATTGACGAGATCGCGCCCGGCGTACTGAGAGCGCGATCCGCCGGCGGTGACATTGAACGGGCCGAGCTTCTGGGTGAACGCGAGCTGCGAAGAGATCGCGGCGAGCGCCTGGGCAACGGTGAGCGCGTCCTGCTGATACACGGTGGTGTTGCTCGTGTAGTTCAGATTCATGTTCAGGCTGCTCGACTGCGAGAACTGCTGCGAGTGCGCCCAGTTGAATCCGATCGTCCGATCGCCGTTGCTGTACGTCCAATAGCTCGCGCGAATGCCGCCGCTCACGAAGCGGTTGAGCCAGCGGTAGCGATACTCGCCGTTGAATTTGTTGTAGCCGAAGTCCCCGACCTGGTTGCTGGTGCCGCTTCGCCAGTCGTATGACACCAGCGCGTCCATGTAGTCGTTGATGTTGAAGTAGTAGCCGAGATTCTCGATCGACCGCACGTAGTCGGGCGACGTGCGCACGATGTCCGTCACTCCGAAGCGCGGCGGGATGATCCCGCTGCGGCGCCCGGAGCGCATGTCCTGGAAAATGAACGGCAGCCAGAGCACGGGAATGTCGGCCACGTAGAGCACGGCCGGCCGCGCGACGAGCAGCGTCTTGCTGATGATCTTCACTTCCGTCGACTGGAAGTGGTAATGCGGCTCCGGAAGGTCACAGCTGGTGATCGAGGCATCCTCCGCGTACGAGATGCTGTGCCCCTTTCCGGTGGTGTCGCCCTTCACCGCCGCGGCGTGGCCGTAGATGTACCACGTCTGCCCGCTCTGCGCGGAGGAGGTGCTCAGCCGGTCCACCAGTCCGAAGTGACGGCGCAGATCGTACTCGAGGCGCCCCTGCGCGAGCAGGTCCGCGGTGCCCTGGGACGGATCGCGCAAAAAGATGGTGTCTGCCATCGGCGCGGTCGCGCGAAGGATTTTCAGCGAATCGTTGTAGAGAATGGTGTCGGAGACGAGCGTCGTCTGCACGCGCTCGACCGCCGCCTTGCCGGACAGCTTCAGCTCGTGACGGCCGGAAGTGAGCTGGGCATTCTTGCTCTGGTAGCGCGTGATCGTGTAGCCGGAACGGCCGAGCAGCGCGCTCATCGTCGAGTCGGGGTCCGGCCACTCCACGAGAATCCGCGGCGCGTGCAGACTGTCGGCGCGCGCGGAGTCTGCAGCGTTGCGCGGCGGCTGCCGGTTACGCCGATTGGCCGAATCGGGGTAGTGGCCCTCCGGATACTGGGTGGGCAGCTGAATCGGCACCTGCGCGAACGCCGGCGCGGCAGCCAGCGCGAGTGCGCAGACGAGCCACCGGGCGATCACACCGCGGCCTGGGCCTCGAGTGCCGCCTCCCGGCGCAACCGCCGCCGGTAGATGATAATCGTCAGCACCACGCTCACCTCGTACAAAAAGTAGAGCGGGACGGCCATCGCGATGGTCGTCCAGACGAGATCACCAGGCGTGAGGAAGGCTCCGATGATCACGCAGACCACGATCGCGTGGCGACGGAACTTGTTGAGAAACTGCGGCGTGACGATTCCCAGCAGGGCGAGCGAAACGATCACGATCGGGAGCTCGAAGCAGATCCCGAACGCCAGCGTCATGCTGATCGCAAATCCAAAGTACTCCGATGCGGTGATCATCGGATCCAGTGACGGCCCGCCGAAGTTCATGAGCCAGGGCAGCGCCAGCGGAAGGACGACGAACCACGACAGGCACACGCCGCACAGGAAGAGAAAGGTCGCGAACAGGAACATGGGCATGACGAGCTTCTTCTCGTGCCTGTGCAGCGCGGGCGAGATGAACGACCAGAGCTGGTAGAAGATGACCGGCAGTGCGATCGCCACGCCGAGCGCGATCGCGGCGTTGAGCACGATCGAGAATGGATCGCCGGGGTGCGTGTAGACGAGCTTGTGCCCGTTCAGGAACGGGAGGATCGGCTTCTCGAGCAGGCCGATCACATCGAACTGCATCATCACCCAGAAGGCGATGCCGACCGAGATCATCAGCGCCGCCAGCGACCAGATGATGCGCCAACGCAGCTCCTCGAGATGATCGAGGAACGGCATCTCATCGCTGGCGGTCGTGCGTGGTTCCGGCATTCGAGTCCGGCTAGCTGTGTTACTTGAGCGTGCGAAGCCGATCCTTCGCGAGAGACGCCTCGTCCGAGCGAGGATAGCGCTGCACCAGATCGTTCAACAGCCCGCGCGCCCCGGTGGTGTTTCCCTTCTCCTCCATACCCAGTGCGCGCTTGTAAAGTGCCGTCGGCGCGCGCGGCGACGTCGGGAA
>DATHJR010000201.1:0-4949 GCA_035286525.1 Gemmatimonadaceae bacterium
ACGCTCCGACGCGGTGCTCGCGCTCGCGCGTCATGCCACATCGAAGATTCAGCTGGCCGACGATCTCGTCGGCGTCGAATCGTTCGGCTTTCGCGGCGAGGCACTCCCCGCCATCGCGTCGGTGTCCGAGCTCGAGGTCGAGACGGCACCCGCGGACGGCGCGGGGCCTGCGATACACGTGCTCGGTGGCGAGATGGGTGAGGTGCGAGATGCCGCCCGCCGCCGCGGAACGACGATCACGGTCTCGCGGCTGTTCTTCAACGCGCCGTCGCGCCAGCCCTTTCTGAGATCCGCGCGCTCGGAGTGGCGCGGCATCAGCGAGGTCGTCACCGCGCTTGCGCTCACCCGTCGAGATGTGCGGCTCTCGGTTGTGCACGACGGAAAGCAGGTCGTATCGCTTCCGCCCGCGCCCTCGCTCCAGAGCAGGCTCGCGGGACTCTGGGGCGCGCCGTTCGCCGAGCGCCTGGTGCCAGTGGACGACGTACATGGCGCGATTCACGTGTCCGGACTCATCGAGCGGCCGGCGGATGTCGGCACCGCGGGGCGACGCCTTTTTCTCACGGTGAACGGTCGCGCGATCCGCGATCACGGCATCGTGCGTGCGGCGGAACAGGCGTACCGTTCCACCGTTCCCGCCGGTGCGCGCCCCACACTCTGTCTCGATGTCGTCGTGCCGGCGAATCTCGTCGATGTCAACGTGCATCCGATGAAGGCCGAGGTGCGCTTTCGCGATCGCTGGGTCGTCGAGCGCGCTGTGGAGCACGCCGTGCGTCACGCCCTCGGCGGCAGCGCGAGCGCGGCCAATGTCGGGCCGCGCACGTGGGCGTATCCCGTGGCCTTCGCGGCGCCGTCACCGGTGGATGTCGAAATTCTGTCGCCCGCCGCGCCCATCGAGGAGGGGTTGCTCGCGCCGCAGTCGAGCGACTTCGTCTCCGCCGCCGATACGTCGTTCGTCGCGCCCACCCCCGACGTGCCGCCGCTGGTTCAGGTCGCGCGAACCTACCTCATGTTCGAGGGAGAGGGCGGCGTCGTCCTCATCGACCAGCATTCGGCGCACGAGCGAATCCTGTACGAGCGCTTCATGCGCACGCTCGAGCAGGGCCAGACGCCATCGCAGCGTCTGCTCTTTCCGATCACGCTGCACCTGGGGCCCGCTGAGGGCGAGGCGTTTGAAGCGCATCAGGAGCTGTTTGAGAAGCTCGGCTTCGAGATCGAGGGCTTCGGAGGGCATACGCTGATCGTGAGCAGCGTGCCGATGCCGCATCCGCGCTTCGACGCGCCGCGCTGCCTGCGCGAGACGCTCGACGCGCTGAGCGGCGATCGCGATGCGGGCGTCGCGACGCGGCACGAGCGGCTCGCGGCCACGCTCGCGTGTAAGGCCGCGATCAAGGCGGGTGAGATCCTTTCGCCCGGCGAGATGCGCGCGCTCTTCATAGCGCTCGCCGCCACGACGCTGCCGGCGCACGATGTGCACGGCCGAAGCACGATCGTGCAGCTCCCCTGGGATGAGATCGAGCGGCGATTTGGGCGACGCTGAACCGCTGCGCATCATCTGCGGACCCACGGGCGCCGGAAAGTCGGCGCTCGCCCTCGCGCTCGCGCGAGTGCATCCGGTGGTGATCGTGAGCGCGGACTCGCGGCAGCTCTACCGCGGATTCGACATCGGCACGGCGAAGCCGTCAGCGGAGGAGCAGCGACAGGTGCCGCATCGCGGCATCGATGTCATCGAGCCCGCCGAGCGCTACTCGGCCGCGCGCTGGGCCGACTCTGCGCGCGTGTGGATCGACGAAGCGGTCGCGGCGGACCGCACGCCGCTGATCGTCGGCGGCGCCGGGCTGTATCTGCGCGCGCTCACCGAGCCACTCTTCGACGAGCCCCCTCTCGATTCCTTCAGGCGCGATGCACTCGATGCGGAGCTCGGCGCGATGACCGTTGCCGAACTGCGCCGCTGGTGCGAGCGGCTCGATCCGGCTCGCGCGCATCTCGGTCGAACCCAGCTCATTCGCGCGATCACCGTAGCGCTGCTGTCGGGAACGCCAATCTCGGAGTGGCACGCGCGCACTCCCCGCGCGGCGGGACGAGCGGCGCGGTATCTTGTGGTGGATCCGGAGGTCGGCCTGGCGGCGCGCCTCGACGATCGGCTCACCGCGATGCTCGAGGCGGGATGGGAACGGGAGGTCGAGACGCTCGTGCGCACCGTGCCTGCAGATGCGCCCGCGTGGAACGGCACTGGATACCGCTGGATTCGCTCAACCGTCATGCGGGAATCTTCACGCGACGACGCACTGGCGAGAGTCAGAACCGATACCCGCCAGTACGCCAAGCGGCAGCGCACGTGGTTCAGGCACCAGCTGCCGGCGGCGCACGTGACGCGCATCGATCCGGGGGCGCCGGACGCCGGCGAGCAGGCGATGAGATGGTGGCACGCGACCGATGACGGAGGAGTGCTGGCGTGAAGATCGGCATCACCTGCTATCCCACGTACGGTGGATCCGGCGCCGTCGCCACGGAGCTCGGCATCGCGCTTGCCGCGCGGGGCCACGAGGTCCACTTCATCACCTACCAGCAGCCATTCCGCCTGCGCGGCTTCACCCCCGGAATTTTCTACCACGAGGTGGACGTCGTTCGCTATCCGCTATTCGAATATCCCCCCTACGACCTCGCGTTGGCGGTGCGGCTGCACGAGGTGGTGCGGGACCACGAGCTCGAGCTCGTGCACGCGCACTACGCCATTCCGCACGCGACGAGCGCGTGGATCGCGCGGGAGATGCTCGAGGATTCGGGGAGCACCGTGCAGATCATCACGACACTGCACGGGACGGACATCACGCTCATTGGCCAGGATCCTTCCTTTCGCACGATCACCAAGTTCTCGATCGAGCGCTCGAACGGCCTCACGGCGGTCTCGGAGTATCTGCGCCGTGAGACGATCTCCACCTTCGGCTGCAATCAGTGCAAGGTGGAGGTCATTCACAACTTCATCGATCCGCTCGTCTACAAGCGATCGCGGTACAAGCCGGTGCTGCGGCACCAGGTCGACGAGGGAAAACGGATCATCCTGCACGTCTCGAATTTCCGTCCGATCAAGCGCGTGCGAGACGTCGTTCGCATCTTCGCGGGAATTCAGCGCGAGGTTCCGAGCGTGCTGTTCATGGTCGGAGACGGTCCCGATCGCACGGAGGCCGAAGAGGAGGCGCGGCTGCTGGGCGTCGATCGATCGGTGTTCTTCCTCGGGAAGCTCGACTCCGTCGCGCCGCTGCTCGCGAGCGCCGACCTGTTCCTGCTGCCGAGTCTCAACGAGTCGTTCGGATTGAGCGCGCTCGAAGCGCTCGCGTGCGGCGTTCCCGTGGTCGCGACGGATGTGGGAGGGCTGCCCGAGGTCATCCGGGATGGAGTGACGGGTGCGCTCCGGCCCGTGGGTGCTGTGGAGGAAATGTCCGCGGCAGGGATCGCGATCCTGCGCGACCAGGCGACGTGGCAGGCGATGAGCGAAGCCGCCGCTGCGGACGCGCATACCCGTTTCGCGCTCGAGAACATCGTGGCGGAGTACGAGAGCTTCTATGCGCGTACCCTCGACGCGCGCGATTAGCGCCGCGCTTCGCCTGTCGCGATGGGCGAACGCGCTCATCGCCGCCGCGGGCGTCCTCGTCGGTGCGTGGTGGGCGGGGTGGGGAGACACATCCCTCATCGCGCTCGCGTCGATTGCCGCGATCGCGCTCACGGCCGCCGCCAACGTTTGGAACGATCTCGCCGACATCGACATCGATCGCATCGCGCATCCCGATCGCCCGCTGCCATCGGGCGCACTGTCGCGCGCCGCGGCGGAGCGCATCGGGATGGTGGCGGCGACGGGTGCCGTGGCATCCGCATCCGCGGTGAGCGCCCTACTCGGCGTCGCTACCGTCGGAGTGCTGCTGCTCATGCGGCTGTACAGCCCGTGGCTCAAGCGAGCGGGATTCGCGGGAAATCTCGTCGTCTCGGTGCTCGCGTCACTGCCGTTCCTGTACGGGAGTTATGCCGCCGGACGCTGGCAGAGTGGGGTACCGCTGGTGCTGCTCGCCATTCCGCTGCATCTCGCGCGCGAGCTGGCGAAGGATCTCGATGATCGCGAGGCCGACTGGGGCTCTCGTCGCACGATTCCGGTGATGGCGGGCGTGCACTCCGCGCGCGCGGCGATCGTCGCCGCGCTTATCGCCGGCGCGCTCGCATTCGGGCTCGGCGTCGCGCCCCAGGTGAAGTCGCTCACGCTGCTGTTCGCGGCCCTGGTGCCGGCACTCGCCGCGCTCGCGCTCGCCACGGGGCTCGCGCTTCGCGGGCGTCCGGGGAGTCCCGCCTACTTCAAGCTGGCCATGGCGTGCGCGATGGCGGCGCTCCTCGTCGCTCGCGCATGAACGTTTCTCTCTCATTCAGCAAATGACCGTCTTTCAGGCGCTGGTGCTCGGCATCCTGCAGGGGCTCGCCGAATTTCTTCCCATCTCGAGCTCGGCGCATCTCGCGCTCGCCCCGTGGGTGTTCGGCTGGTCCGAGCCCGGACTTGCCGTCGACGTCGCGCTGCACGTCGGCACGCTCGTGGCGGTGCTCGTCTACTTCCGCGACGAGTGGATGCGGCTGCTGGTTGCGGCGTTCGAAATCGCGCGCACACAGCGCATCGAGGGCGTCGAGCAGCGGCGCGTTCTCTACCTCATCGTCGCGACCATTCCCGGTGCTATCGCGGGCGTGCTGCTCAACGACTACGCCGAATCGACCTTTCGTTCGCCGGCGCTCATCGCGAGCGCGTTGGCGGTGATGGGTGTGGTCCTCTGGTATGTCGACCGCACGCGTCCGGCCGATCGTCCGATCGAATCGCTCGGATGGTCCGATGCGATTCTCATCGGCATCGCGCAGGCGGCGGCGCTCCTCCCCGGCGTCTCGCGCTCCGGAGCCACGATCACCGCCGGACGTGCGCTGTT
>DATHJR010000202.1:0-3614 GCA_035286525.1 Gemmatimonadaceae bacterium
CGGCCGAGCGACGCGTGGAAGGACTCGTGCGCGCGATTCAATACGCGAACTCGCTGGGCATCGTCGCGCTGCAGGAGGCGAGCGCCGACAGCGACATTCTCGTCGCCTACCAGACGCTCGACAGGCGCGATTCGCTGAATGCGCGCGTGGTGGCATCGATTTACGTCGATCCAGCCGCCGGCGTGTCGCAGCTCCCGCGCATGATTCGCCTGCGCGATCAGTTCGCGGGCAATCGCGTGCGCGCCACCGGCGCCAAGATCTTCGCCGACGGCGTGATCGAGTCGCACACGGCCGCGCTCCTCGAGCCCTATCTGGGTACGCACGATCGCGGCCCCGCGAACCTGACTCCCGCGGGCTTCGACTCCCTCGCGATCGCGCTCGACAAGAACGGCTTTCAGATCCACGTGCACGCCATAGGCGACCGCGCAGTGCGCATGGCGCTCGATGCGATCGAGGCGGCGCAGCGCGCGAATGGCGCGCACGATGCGCGCGACCACATCGCGCATCTCGAGATGATCGACACGCTCGACCTGCCTCGTTTCAAATCGCTCGGCGTGTTCGCGAACTTCCAGGCGCTGTGGGCGTTCCGCGATAGCTACATCAGGGAGCTGACCGAGCCCGTGCTCGGCCCCGAGCGCTCGAGCCGACTCTACCCCCTCGGCAGCGTCGTTGCGGCCGGCGGTACGATCGTTGGTGGAAGTGACTGGGGTGTGTCATCGCTCAATCCGCTCGAAGCAATACAGGTGGGCGTCACGCGCTGCGATCCGGCGGCCGTGTCGTGTAGCGCATGGCTGCCCCGCGAGCGTGTTTCCCTCGACCGCATGATCGCCGCGTACACGATCCAGGGAGCGCGGCTCGCCTTCGACGAGAAGATCTCCGGCTCGATCACCACGGGCAAGGCAGCGGACCTGGTGGTGCTCGATCGCGATCTGTTCGCGATCAAGCCCGACCAGATATCGAAGGCTCACGTGCTGCTCACCCTCCTCGACGGACACGACGTCTATCGCGATGCAAGCTTCCGCTGAAGCGGTGAGGAGCGACCCGTACGCGGCGCTGCGCTATTCGGACTACCGCTACTTCCTCGCGGGGCGGCTGGCGGCGAGCATGGGCTCGCAGATGATCGATGTCGCCATCGGATGGGAGCTCTACGAGCGCACGGGTCGCGCGCTCGCGCTCGGCTACGTGGGGCTCGTCCAGGTGGTCCCGATCATCCTGCTCGCGCTCCCCGCCGGCCACGTGGCCGATCGCTTCGATCGGAAACGCGTCGCGCTGTTGTCCCTGCTCGTCCTCATCGCCGCCTCGCTCGCCCTCGCGGCGATCTCGTTTACCGTCGCGCCGATTCCACTCATCTATCTCACGTTGTTCGTCATCGGCGTCGCGCTCGCCTTTCATCGCCCCGCCATTGCCGCGCTGCTCCCACAGCTCGTGCCCGCGGACAGGTTCGCGAACGCGGTGACGTGGAACAGCGTGGGCTGGCAGCTCGCGAGCGTGGTCGGGCCCGCGCTCGGCGGCTTGATCATCGCCTGGCGGCACCATGCGGGGATCGTCTACGTCATCGACGCGGCGCTCATGATGGTATTCGTCATCTGCCTCACGCAGATTCGCGGACGACAGGTGGCGCGCGCGCGCAAGGCGGTGACGATGCAGACGCTCCTCGGCGGCGTGCGCTTCGTGTGGCACACGAAGGTGATTCTCGCCGCGATCACGCTCGATTTGTTCGCCGTGCTCTTCGGCGGCGCGACGACGCTGCTCCCCGTGTTCGCGAAGGATATTCTGCACGTGGGCGCCGAGGGCTTTGGCTGGCTGCGCGCGGCGCCATCGATCGGGGCGGTGCTCGTCGCCATTCTCCTGCTGGGCCGGCCACCCATGCGTCGCGCGGGGCGATCGTTGCTGATAGCGGTCGCGGGCTTCGGCATCGCAACGATCGTCTTCGGGCTTTCGCGCTCCTTCCCGCTCTCGCTCGTGATGCTGGTGCTGGCGGGCGGATTGGATATGATCAGTGTCGTGGTGCGGCAAACGCTCGTGCAGCTCCGCACTCCCGATGAGATGCGCGGACGGGTATCCGCCGTGAATAGCGTGTTCATCGATACATCGAATGAGCTTGGCGGATTCGAGTCGGGCGCAAGCGCAGCGCTGCTCGGTCCGGTGGTATCCGTGGTGGGCGGCGGCATCGTGACGGTGCTCGTGGTGAGCGCCGTCGCGATTGCGTGGCCCGAGCTGCGCAGCATGCGAGGGCTCGCCGAGGATCTTCCGAAATCATCTTCACCAGTCGAGGAACCATGAAATTCATCTTGCGCATGGTGGTGACCGCGATCGCTCTTTGGGCCGCGACGCGACTCGTCTCGGGAATCACCTTCCAGGGCAACTGGCTCGGCCTCGCCGGAGTCGCGCTCGTGTTCGGCGTGCTGAATTCCTTTGTGCGACCGGTGCTGACCTTTCTTGCATTTCCGCTTCTGATCCTCACCCTCGGCCTCTTCACCTTCGTGCTGAACGCGGTGATGCTGCTGCTCACGAGCGCTGTCGCCTCGAAATTCGGCATCGACTTTCACGTGGCCGGCTTCCGCGCCGCGTTTTGGGGTGCAATCGTCGTCGGGATCGTGAGCTTTCTGCTCTCGATGTTCGTGCCGGACGAAGAACGGGAAATCGCGCGCGGCTGACCGTGTGGGGCGCGTGGCTCACTACGTGCGTTTACGCGATTCATGACAACCAGGCTGGACGACCAGGACCGCCGCGCGACCGAGCGACCGGGCAGCTCCGGGAAGAAAAAAAGCGGCCGCGGCATCAGCAACTTCCTCGGCGAGCTCGGCCCCGGGCTCGTCACCGGAGCCGCGGACGACGATCCATCGGGCATCTCCACCTACTCGCAGGCTGGCGCCGCCTTCGGCTACGGTCTGCTGTGGACGGCGCTCCTGAGCTTTCCGCTCATGGTCGCGGTGCAGCTCATGTGCGCGCGACTCGGCCTCGTGACGAGGCGTGGGCTCGCGTCCGTTCTGCGAAAGTACTATCCGCCGTGGCTGCTTTGGTTCGCCTGCATCCTGCTATTGGTCGGGAACACGATCAATATCGCGGCGGATCTCTCGGGAATGGCTGCCGGCGCCGAGCTGCTGACTCACATCAAGCGCGGCTACTTCGTGCCGGTGTTCGCGGTCGTCATTCTGCTCTTTCTCATGTTCGGCTCGTACGCGGTGCTCCTGAGGATCTTCAAATGGCTTACGCTCATACTCTTCGCATACGTCATCGCGGCGTTCCTCGCGAAGCCCGCCTGGAGCGACGTGCTGAAGGGATCGCTGCTTCCTGAGATCACGTTCACGAAGGAGTACCTCTTTACCTTCGTCGCCATCCTCGGGACGACCATCAGTCCCTATCTCTTTTTCTGGCAGGCGGCGCAGGAGGTCGAGGCGGACGAGGCGCTGCACCACGAGCTGGGCGATCGGCCGCGCCGCGCCCTCGAGCGCGAGCTTCGCAGCGCGCGGACGGACGTTGTGACGGGAATGCTCGTCTCGAACGTCGTGATGTATTTCATCATCCTGACGGCGGGGGCGACGCTGCACATGCACGGGCAGACCAACGTGCAGACCGCGGCCGAGGCGGCGAAGGCGCTCGAGCCCGTGGCG
>DATHJR010000203.1:0-2576 GCA_035286525.1 Gemmatimonadaceae bacterium
CGGGATGCCCACCGGCCTCCCGTATCCGGCTGAAGCGGCGGGAACGCTGCGGGTGCCGAAGGAGTGGTCGAAGCTGTCGCCCGCCTCGCTCGCGATGGGCTACGAGATTGCGGTCACGCCGCTGCAGCTCGCCGCCGCCTACGTGCCGATCGCCAACGGTGGACTGCTGCTCGAGCCGGCGCTCATCCGCGAGATTCGCGCACCGGATGGCAAGGTGCGCTATCATCATGTGCCGCGAGTGCTGCGCCGCGTGATGGATCCTGCGATCGCAGCGGAGGTGCGGCAGATGCTCGTCGGCGTGGTTACAGGCGGCACGAGCAAGGAGGCGGCGATGCTCAACTTCGATGTGGGAGGCAAGAGTGGCACGTCTCGACGCACGATCGGCAAACACGGCTACGGCGCCGGCGCATACACGGCGTCGTTCGTCTCGCTCTTTCCTGCGGAGTCGCCGCAGTACGTGATCCTCGTGAAGCTCAACAACCCCAAGGGCGACATTTTCGGCGGGTCGACGGCGGCGCCGGTGTCCAAGATCGTGCTGCAGGCGGCGCTCGCGGCGAGCGACGCGTCGCTGGACCGCCGCCCCCTCGCCGCGCGCGACTCGCTCGCGCTCGCCCCCGTGGCTGACAGCGGCGCACATCCGCTCATCGCGGAGGATGACGACACGGTCCGTTCGGTCGTGCTCGACCTGGATCGTGCGCGGCGCGTGCCCGTACCGGCGGCGCCGCCACGCTCGATTCCCGACGTCCACGGACTCTCCGTGCGCGAGGCCGCGCTCGCCCTTCACCGCGCGGGGTTCAACGTGCAGCTCGACGGCTTCGGATCCGCGAGCACGACTGCGCCCGGTGCGGGAGCGATGGCGCCGGCCGGCACCCTCGTAAGAGTGATCACCACGCAATGACGCCAATCTCGCTCGAGCGCATCGTCGCCGCGCTGAAACACGCGGCCCTTCTCGTTGACGTCACGGGCACGCTTCCCGAACAGGTTGCCGATATCACCGACGACAGCCGCCACGTGGCGCCGAACGGGCTCTTTCTCGCGGTCCGAGGCTCGGAGCGCAATGGCCACGAGTTCCTGCCCCAGGCCGAGACCGCCGGTGCCGTCGCGGCGATCGTCGAGGACGTCGGACGCACGAACCTTCCGTCCATCGTGGTGCGCGAGGGCCGGCGCGCCGCCGCCATCGCGGCGGCGGCGGCATTCGACGATCCCGCGAAGCAGCTTCGGCTCGTCGCCGTCACGGGCACGAACGGGAAGACGACGGTCGTCGGCATCCTGCGTCATCTCCTGGACAAGCCCGACGCGCGCAGCGCATCGCTCGGAACGCTCGGCATCCTCCTTGGGAGTGAAGGCATTCCCATTGCCGGCGGGGCGTCGCTCACCACGCCGGGACCCGTCGAGCTGCAGCGCGCGCTGCGGGCGCTCGTCGACAGGGGAGTGCGCACGGTGGCGATGGAGCTTTCCTCGCACAGCCTCGACCAGCGGCGCGCCGAAACGCTCGTGTTCGAGGCGGGCGTGTTCACGAATCTCACGCGCGACCATCTCGACTATCACGAGACGATGGAGGCATACCTGCTGGCCAAGGCGCGCCTCGTCGCGCAGATCGGCTCACGGGGCGCGGCGGTCGTGAACATCGACGACAGCGCGTGGGAGCGCCTGCCGCCGGCGCATACAGTCATCACCTTCGGCCGCAATCCCGATGCGATGGTCCGCGCGGAGTCGGTGCTCTTTCACCCGCGTGGGAGCGAGTGGCTGCTCGTGGCCGATAATCAGCGTCACGCGCTCCAGCTGCCGCTCATCGGCGACTTCAACGTCAGCAATGCGCTCGGTGCCGCCGGGGCGGCCTGGCATCTCGGGATGACGCTGTCGGCGATCGCGGCGCGGCTGCGCACGGTGCCCCAGGTTGCGGGGCGCCTCGAGGTGATCCACGAGCGGCCTACGGTGCTCCGCGACTACGCGCACACTCCGGATGCGCTCGAGCGCGCGCTCGCCGCCGTGCGACCGTTCGCGCGCAAGAAGCTGTTCGTCATCTTCGGCGCGGGCGGCGATCGCGATCGCGGCAAACGGCCGCTCATGGGCGCGATTGCGGAGCAGGGCGCGGATTTCGCGATCGTCACGAGCGACAACCCGCGCACCGAGGAGCCGACGGTGATTCTCGAGGACATCGAGCGCGGGATGCGCCTGACCAATCACGAGATCATCGAGGATCGTCGCCGTGCGATCGAGCGCGCGCTCGCACTCGCGGGGGCCGAGGATGTCGTGCTGCTGGCGGGGAAGGGACACGAGACGTATCAGATTCGCGGCACGACATCGCATCCGTTCGATGAGAAGGCGATCGTGGCCGAGCTGATGGCGTGATGACAGGGCGAACGTTCTGGACGGTGGCGCGCATGGCCGATGCGCTGCGCGAGGAGTGCACCGGCGCGATTCCGCGCGACGATCGCCCGATCGCGCGGATCGCCACCGACACGCGCCACATCTCCCCGGGTGACTGCTTTCTCGCGCTGGCCGGCGACAGGTTCGACGCGCACGACTTTCTCCGCGAGGCCATCGATCGCGGCGCGACGTCTGTCGTAGTCTCT
>DATHJR010000204.1:0-2535 GCA_035286525.1 Gemmatimonadaceae bacterium
GGTGACGCTGCACGACTGGTGGCGCGTCGCGTCGCGCGAGCTGCCGTCCGGCGTCGTGCTCGGATTGATTCTCGGCATCATCGGCTTCGTGCGGATCACGATATGGCAGAGGTTCGGCTGGTACGACTACGGCCCGCACCATTTGCTCGTCGCGGTGACGGTGGCGACGGCCCTCATTGGCGTGGTGACGTTCGGATCGCTCGCCGGATCGATGCTCCCGTTCATCCTGCGGCGATTCAACTTCGACCCCGCGAGCGCATCGGCGCCATTCGTCGCCACGTTGGTGGACGTGACTGGACTGATCATCTACTTCACTGTGGCGTTCGTGATTCTGCGCGGAACCTTGCTCTAGCGGCTACTCGCTCGCGAGTCCCTCATCGGCAGGAGGCGGCTCGCCCGCGGTTCGGTGCATCGCTGCGCACAACCAGCCTCCGAGCGTGAGCGCGGCGACGAGCGAGAGCGCGGAAACGAAGTCTGTGAACCGGGCCAAGGCGCGGTCGTAGCCGAGCATGCCAAAGTGCGCGAGCAGGAAGTGCCAGTCGTGAATCGGGTCGCCGCTTCCCATGCTGACGAGGGGGAGCAATTGATCGCGCGCATCGCCGATGTAGGTGGCGAGACCGCTGAGGCTCAGCGACAGCCACGCGAGCGCGACCGCGATTCCGAAGTACTCGCGCTGGCGAAGAAAGAGAAGAGCCACGATCAGCGGCACCGCGATCTGCGTGAGGCTTCCACCCGCCACCTCGAGCAGCTCGCCGAATGGGCTGAACAGCACGTGCCCTGCCTCGTGCACGCCGAGTGTCAGCCCTGAGAAGATCGTCCCGTATTCGGCATCGGACAGCGAGCGGATGGCTATGTAAACGAGATAGGCGAGCAAGAGCGCTCGCCAGATCCAGTTGCGCCCCGAGCACCACTCGAGAGCATCGTCCTTTCGCGAGGTCGCGCTCAGTTCGGGATTCCCGTGATGAACGTGAGCGAGCGCCGGCGACGCACGACATTGGTCAGTCCGACGTAGACTTCGGGATCGATGAGCGACCCAACGCGCTCGGCGAGGTACTCGAGCGTGCTATCGGGCTTCAGCGGTTGCTGATACGAGCGTCCTGACGTCAGCGCGTCGTAGGCGTCCGCCGCCGCGAGGATGCGTCCTCCGATCGAGATCTGCCTTTGCTGCAGATGTCGCGGATATCCCGAGCCATCGAAGTGCTCGTGATGGTCGCGAATGTAGTCCAGCACCGCGCCGAGATGCTTCATGGGGGCAAGGATGTTGAGCCCCATCTCGACATGCTGCTGCACGTGGGCGAACTCCTCGGGCGTGAGCGCGCCGGGCTTGTTCAGGATCTCCTCGCGGATCGCGATCTTGCCCACGTCCATGAGCCGGCCCGCGAGACGCACGGCTTCGACGGTGTCCACTTCGAGATGCATCTCGTCCGCGATCGCGGCTGCCATTTCCCCGATGCGGATGGAGCGACCGCGCATGTATGGATTCTTGGCCTCCATCGCGATCACCAGCGACTCTGCCACCTGGATGGTCAGATCGCGAAGCGCGGCCTTCTCCCGCTCCAGCTCCGCCGTTCGCAGCATGACTTCGTCGCGAATGACTTCATCGATCTCGCGCTGTTGCAGGAGCATCTCGCGACGATGCAGCGCCTTGAGAATCGACTCGTGCAGAAAGGGCAGCTCGACGGGCTTCGTCAGGTAGCCCATGGCCCCGCGCGACAATGCCTCAGTGGCCGTCGGGGCATCGTTGACGGCCGTCAACATCACGATGGCGAGATCGGGGCTCACTGCGAGCGCCCTGGGGACGAGCTCGACGCCTGTCATCCCCGGCATGCGAATGTCGCTGAGCATGAGCGAGAAACGGCCCCCCTCGAGCTTCTCCAGCGCCTCGAACGCGGAGGCAGCGGATTCCACCTCGTAGCCCGAGCGGGTGAGGAACGTGCTGAGAGACAGCCGGATGGCCTCCTCGTCATCCACCAGCAGCAGGCGCACCGTGCGGCGGTCCGTCAGCAGCAGTTCTGAAGCTGTCACGATGGGGCTTTTCGAAAGAGGGGCGGAGATCATCATCGTTACGGAACGAGCACCGTCGGGCTGGTCTCGTTCGCGACCGTGCTCACGACCATCGTCGTCGACGCGTTCTTTCCGTTCGAGCCGATCGAGACAATGTCTCCGTTACTGCCGTATGCGCCCTCGACCGCGAAACAGCCGCTCGTGGAGCAGGCGGGTTGGCCAATGCCGGCCCCGTCGTATACCCAGTCTGACGTCTGGTTCGTCGCAACCGTCACGGCCTTCAGCGACGGAGCGCCAACCACGGAGACGAAGTAGATCATCTTGCCATCGGCGCTCCATGCGGGATTGAACGCACCGTTCATTTCGTGCGAAAGCTGGACGGGCGTGCCACCCGCTGACGAGATGACGAATACCTGCGAGAGGCCGGAGCGCACCGAGGTGAAGGCGATCTGGGTGCCGTTCGGGCTCCACGCTGGCGCAGCCTCGGGAACGTTGCCATCGGAGCCGGTCGCTAGCGCAACCTGGTTCGCA
>DATHJR010000205.1:0-2457 GCA_035286525.1 Gemmatimonadaceae bacterium
CCTCGAGCGGCTTCCCATCGGCACCCACGACCGTCCCGACGAGCTGCGCGGTTCCGAGCGGCTTCGGCGCTGCAGGCGCCGCGTTCGTTCCCGGGGCGGCGGGCGCCGGCGCGGACGCCACGATTCGCTCCCCCACGAGAAAGTCGCGCTGAAGCACGCCGCCCGGCGGCATGGTGACGTCGATGAATCCGCTCGCCTTGGTGCCCAGCCGCGCCTGCGCGCGCAGCGCGACGCCGTTAGGGATTCCGCACACGCGATAGCTCCCGTGCTCGTTCACCGTCGTGTGAACTGCCTTCGGCAGCTTGGAGAGCGAGTTCGTGCCGACGTTCATCTCCGACCACATGACCACCACCAACGCGCCCACCAGCGGCGCGTCCGTGTCCGCGTCCCGCACCACGCCCATCATCAGGCCACGCCCTTCGGAGGCGCTGTCGCGGCATATGACGCGCAGGACTGTTCGCATCGACGGCGTGCCCAGATCGAGCAGCGCCGACTCGCCGTGGCGAATCGTGATCTGTCGCGCCGGCGGCGCGATCCCGAGCGAGTCCATGCTCGGCATGAAGAAGCCGACGGTCGCCGCTCCCTCGCTCAGGCTGTCGATCGAGAATTTGTACATCCCGTTCGCATCCGTGACCGCCTGGTGAGTCGTCCCGGCGATGATTACGGTCGCACCCTTCACGGGCTCGTCGTGCAGACTGTCGTACACCTGCCCGGAGAGCGTCGGATGTCCCTCGGCCGCTGCGGCGCGGCGCGGCACGTCCACCGGGCGCGTCGTCGTCGTCGTATCGGTGGACGGCTTTCCGATGCGATGGATGACCTGGGCGCGCAGCGGCGCGGCGACAGCGGTGACGGCTAGGAGCGCGAGGGAGGCGAGTCGGCGCATTCGGAATGGAATGGGTGAGTCTCGTGACGAGCAAATTGCCACGTGGTGTTCATCAAACGAATGGCATGTCGTCATCGTTGTCGAGGGGCGTGGCTCGTCGCCCAACGGAATCCATACCCGTTGCTCGCACAATCGTTCGATCCGGCGCGGGTCGTTGCCCGCCGATTCCAATTGCCGCACATTTCCGAATGATCAAGCTGAATGACGTCTACAAGGCCTTCGGCGACAAGAAAGTGCTCTGTGGCTTTTCGCTGGACGTCATGGAAGGGGAGACGGTGGTCATCATCGGCTACTCCGGTACCGGCAAGTCGGTGGCTATCAAGCACATCGTCGGCCTCCTCGTGCCCGATTCCGGCACCGTCTTCGTCGACGGCAAGGAGGTTCCAACTCTTCCTCGCCGCGAGCTGTACGC
The DNA here is from genome assembly GCA_035286525.1 of Gemmatimonadaceae bacterium. Taxonomy (GTDB): domain Bacteria; phylum Gemmatimonadota; class Gemmatimonadetes; order Gemmatimonadales; family Gemmatimonadaceae; genus FEN-1250. The sequence goes on from DATHJR010000205.1 coordinate 1,296, forward strand.
CCTTCGCGCCCAGATCGGCTACGTCTTCCAGTTCGCCGCACTCTTCGACTCCCTGAGCATCGGCGACAACGTGGCAATGGGGCTGCGCAAGCTCGAAATGGAGCCCGCAGACATCCGCGATCGCGTGAGTGAGGCGCTGCGGCTCGTCGATCTCCCCGGCACCGAGACTCGATTTCCGGCTGAGCTCTCCGGAGGGATGCGCAAGCGCGTCGGCATCGCGCGCGCTATCGCGCTGCGTCCCAAGTACATCCTGTACGACGAGCCGACGACGGGGCTCGATCCCGTCACCAGCGCCGTCATCGACGAGCTCATGATTCGCATGCGACAGCAGCTCGGCGTCACGAGCGTCGTCATCACGCACGACATGCGAAGCGCGTACAATGTGGGCTCGCGCATCGCCATGCTCTACGATGGACGCGTGCGCCAGGTCGGCACGGTCGACGAGATCCGGAACTCGCAGGATCCCGTCGTGCGCCAATTCATCGAGGGACGCGCGACGCTGAGCGAGGTCGAGATGACCGGCGTTCCCGAGCGCCGTCGCGCGCAAACGACGCCATGACTCGCGTGCGCGCCAACCGCGAAGTCTCGGCCGGAGGCGTGGTCTACCGCATTGCGGAGGGCCGTCCGCTCTTCCTGCTGATTCGAGACAGCTATCAGAACTGGGGATTCCCGAAGGGGCATCTGGAAAAGAGCGAGCTCCCCGAGGCTGCGGCACTTCGCGAAGTGTCCGAGGAGACGGGACTTACCGATCTCGTCGTGCGCGGCGAGCTCTCCACCATCGACTGGCACTTTCGCTTCCGCGGAAAATTGATTCACAAGATCTGCCACTTCTTTCTCATGGAATCGGAGAACGCCGCCACGAGCCCACAGCGTGAGGAAGGGATCACGGCGTGCAGGTGGGTGCCCATCGACGAAGCGCTCGCGCTCATTTCGTACGCGAACGCGCGCGAGGTGCTTCAGCAGGCGGCGGAGACGGTCGGCGGCACTCCCGCGGCGCACTGATGTCAGCTCGCGCTCGCGCCAACGGGCGTGCGCCTGGAGAGCGCGGGGGCTCCGCCGTGTCCTCGGCCGCGTCATCGGCCATAGTCCTCGCCTACGCACCCAGGGAGCACACGCGCGCACGCATTCGCGCGAGTCTCGTCCGCATCCATCGACGCGGCTT
>DATHJR010000206.1:0-6031 GCA_035286525.1 Gemmatimonadaceae bacterium
CCCGGATGCGACACGAGATACGTCAACCCGAGCGACGAGCACCGCCTCAGCTCGCACACGAACGATTCGATCGACTTGCGACGCAGCGCCTCGTCGGGGCTCGCGAGGTTGATGAGATACGAGTCGTGCGCGATCGTGACCTCGACACCGGTCAACGCGAGCGCCGCGCGGAACTCGTCGCGCTCGCACTCGTCGCACTCGCGCTCCGCCCACCGGTTCGCCTGCTTCGTGAAGAGCTGCATGGCGGTCGCCTGAATCGCGCGCGCGCGCGGCGGCGCGGCGGGAACGCCGCCGGCGGCCGACACGTGTGCGCCGAGCAGCTGGCTCGTCACGGATTGGCGCGCAGAAAGTCCATCGGGTCCACCGCGTGTCCCTGCGGCCGGAGCTCGAAGTGCAGATGCGCGGGAAGGTCGGGATCCGCGGAGCCGACGTATCCGATCACCTGCCCCTTCGTCACCACCGCATCCTTTTGCGTCGTGATCTTGCTGAGCGACCCGTACACGGAGTAGTCGCCGCCGGGATGCTGCACGATCACCGTGAGTCCGTACGTGCCGAACTGGTCGGCCACGAGCACTTTCCCGGCGGCGACCGTGTGCACCTCGGTTCCCGATTCGGCCTTGATGCCGATGCCGTTCCAGCGAACGGTGGTGTTGTTGGGATTGACGACGCGTCCGAAGCTGTAGAGAATCGGCCCCTGCACGGGCCAGTCCATCGAGCCCTCGCCCTTCCGGATCGTGCTTGCTGCGCGCGACGCGCTCGGCGACGTGCGCTCGGCGCGCAGCCGTTGCGACTCCAGTGACGCGATCACGTTGCTCAGCCGCGATTCGTCACGCGCGATCGCCCTCAGGCGCGCGTCGGTGTCCTGCGCCCGGCGCTTCGCGGTCGCGAGGCTGCGCGACTGCTCGAGGCGCAGCGTCTTGAGCCGGTCTTCCTCCTGGGCCTTCTCGTCGATGTTGAGTTTGACGTTTTCCTGAAAGCGCACGAGGTTCGCGCGCTGCTGGTTGATCTGGTTGCGGAGGTCCTCCACGCGATGCACGAGCGTCTGATCGCGCACCGCGAGCAGGTGCAAATACTTGTAGCGCGCGAGCAGCTCGCCAAAGCTTCTCGCCGAGAGCAGCACTTCGAACGAGAACAGTGGCCCGCGCTTGTCGATGTCCACGAGCCGGCGCCGCAGCGTCGCCTGCTTGATGGTGATCTCGTCCTGCGCGCGCACGAGGTCGGATGTCGTGGTGCTCACCTCGCTGCTGATGGCGTCGAGCTGCGCGTCCAGCGAATGCATCACGCGCGCGGTGACATCGGCTTCGCGGTCGAGCGTCTCCACCTCCTCGGAAAGATCGTGCACGGTGTTCTGGAGGCTCGTGCGGCGGCGCTGCAGCTCCTCGCGCTCGTTCTTGAGCGCCTCGAGGCGCGCCTTCTCATCCTTCAGCCGCTGTTCGGCGCTCTTCTGATCCGCGTTCTGCTGCGCCACGACGATCGGAGCGACTGACAGCAGCAGCGCGAGAACCAGAGCGACGCGCGCGCTCACACGCGACGTAGGTGCCTCCCGACCGAGAGCGCGCTGCCGAGCACACCAATGATGCTGCCCCCGATGACGCCAAGCATCGCGGTGCCGGGATCGAAGAACGTCGTCTGGATGAGGTTTTGGCTGATGACCGCGTTGGCGCCCCAGGTGAGCAGAAGCGCGAGCAGTCCGCCCACGAGCCCCTTCAGAAAGCCATCGATCAGGAACGGCCGGCGCACGAAGCTATCGGTCGCGCCAACCAATCGCATGATCGAGATCTCGCGCGCGCGCGCGAGCACGGTCATCCGGATCGTCGTGCCGATGATGATCACCGCGACGGCTGCGAAGAGCAGCCCGAGCGCCAATCCAGCGGCACCGGCGATGTTCCGGATGTCGTAGAGCTTCTTCACCCAATCCTCGCCGTAGCGTACGTCGTCGACGAACGGATACGACTGGATGCGCTGCGTGACGTCCTTCACGGTCGCCGGGTCGCGATGCCCTTCCTTGAGTCGAACCTCGATGGACGGCGGAAGAAAGCTCGCGTCGAACACGTCCTGAAATTCCGGGAGCTCCGCGCGCGCGCGGGCGAGCGCCTGCTCGGGCGACACCTGATCGACGTGCGCGACCTCCGGGAACGCGGAGATGTCGCCCATCGCAGCGCTGATCGACTCGGGGAGCGTGCCGTCCGCGAGGAAGGCGACGATCTCGACGTGCTCCTCGACGCCGCGGAGGGCGCGATCGACGTTGAGCGCGAGCAGGCCGAAGAGCCCGAAGGCGAACAGGCTGAAGGCGATCGTGACGACGCTCAGCGTGCTGAGGAGCGGTGAGCGTCGCACGCCGAGGAGGACTTCGCGCAGGGTGAGCCGCATCAGGCCGGTGTCGACGAGGTCACGGTGGCCGCGCCGCCCGTGCCTTCCGCGGAATCGAAGACGAGCTGTCCGCGATTGACCTCGATCACGCGATAGCTGTTTCGCTTCACGAGCTCCAGGTTGTGCGTTGCCATGACCACCGCGGTTCCGGCTGCGTTAATGTCGCGGAGCAGTTGGAAAACTCCGCGCGTCGCGCGATCGTCGAGATTGCCTGTGGGCTCGTCTGCGACGAGCAGGACGGGGTCGTTCACCAGCGCCCGCGCGATGGCGACGCGCTGCTGCTCGCCGCCCGACAGCTCCTTCGGGTAGCTCGTGCCCTTGCTCGCGAGCCCGACCTGGGTGAGCAGCCGGCTCACGCGCGCGGGAATCGCGTCCCGCGGTGCTCCCGTCACCTCGAGCGCGAACGCGACGTTCTCTTCTGCGGTCCGATCCTCGAGCAGGCGAAAATCCTGGAACACCACTCCGATGCGCCGCCGGAGCCGCGGAATCTGTGCGCGCGGCATTCCGGTCGTGAGGCTTCCGCTCACGCGCACCTCGCCCGACGTGGGCGTCTCCTCGGCGATCACCAGGCGCAGGATGGTCGACTTGCCGGCGCCGCTCGGCCCCGTGAGAAAGGCGAACTCACCCTTGTTCACGCGAAAGGTGACATCCTGGAGAGCGAGTCCGGTGCGCGGATATTCCTTCACGACGTGCGAAAATCGAATCATCGGGCGAATCGCGCTCGGTCGGGGATCGCGAAAGATGGCGCGCGGTGCAGCGCTAAACGAGTCCCGGATCGCGCGGTGTGCCGTACGCCGCTTTCACGAGCGTGATGATCTCCGAGGGCGACGCTCCGGCTACATCGCGCAGGATCACATCGCCGCGCGGCAGCGTGTCGTCGATGCGCGCGGTTGCCAGCTCGTGCCGCCGCGGCCCATGCACCCACACGAGCTCTCCGTCGCTGATGAGGCGCATGCGCGCATCGTCGCTGCGCAGCCGCACCTCCGTACCGCGCTCGGCGTCGCCGGCGCGGGTCGCGATCAGGCGCGCGACGCGGAGCGGAGCGTTGAACTGATCACTCACGTCACCGCGCCTACCACCACGTAGCCGCCATCGAGCTCCATCGCGAGACGTCGCCGGCACAGCGTGCCGATGACGCCGTCGACCTGTTCCGGCGCGATACCCGCCTCGCGAGCGAGATCGCCGGCCATGGCGCGGCCGAGGCGCGACATCGCCTCCCACGCGCGACGCTCCGGGTCGTCGACAGTGCCGACGAGCACGACGGTACCGTCCTCCGCCTCCGCCACGATCGCGAGATTGTGGCGCTCGAGCACGGTCTCGATCGCGTCGAGATGCGAGTCACTCACGCCGCGGAAGAGGAAGTACGCGTCGCGCGGCGCCGACGCATCGGCGTAGCGCATGAGAAGCTTCGCGACGATCTCATCCGCGCACGAATAGTCGAGCAGCCCCACGTGGGAGAAGTCGATCACGGTGAGTGAGCGGTCGCCGAGCTCGGACAGCTGCTTCTCAATTCCGTCGCGGACGGCCGCGCCCGTGGGTCGCGTCACGAGATCGGAATAGAGGTCGCACACGGTGCGGCGAAGCACGGTGCCGAGGTCGATGTGATTGATCACCGGTCGGTAATCCGCTCCGGTATGGTTATTTGCATCTGCGCACCTGGAAACGGCGGAAGCTTCTCTTCGAGCGGGACGTCTTCATCCCAGCTCGGTACGATTGCGATTCGAGCGGTGCCGGAGCGAACGGACAGCTTGCCATCCCACCGGCCGATGTAACGTCGCACGCCGGCGAGTCCCTGTCCGCGTCCCGGATCACGAAAACGGCTGACGCCGCGAATGACGGCTTCTTCGAGCGCCATGCCATCGTCCCAGCGATCGCTCATGCGCCGTCCCTGCGCGCTCTCGAGCGACTGCCGAAAGCCGACTCCGGCATCGCACACGGCGATCACGACGACGCGGCGGCCGAGCCGCTTCTGCCAACGATACGTCTGCACGGCCACCCACCCGCCGCGCCCCGCGTGCTCGACGATGTTCTGGCACGCCTCGCTCAGCGTCATGGCGAAACCCATCGTCGCCTTCGCGTCGATGTTGAGCTCCTTCACGAGAATCGAGGCCGACTTCTGCTGGATGCGACCGACGACCTCGTGCACATCCTCGCTCTTGGCGACGGGCGTGATCTCGAGCAGCACGTCGGACTCGCCGCTTGCCCGCGCGCGATGCACGGCGCCGTGCATCTCGAACAGATCTTCGGCGTGCTTGAAGAACCCGGTGCGCGCCCAGTACGAGCCCGTCTCCTCGGATTCGGGGGACACGAGTGCCGGCTTCTCGGCGCGCGTCTGCGCGATCGTGAGCAGCGCCGTGAGCCCGTACGGCGACGCCCAGCGCGTGTGCCTGCCGTCGAGCAGCACTTTCTCGTCGATCGGAACCGGGGCGAGGTGCTCGAGCACCGTCTCGAACGTCCGCTCGTCGAGCGAGGGCGGGAGATTGATGATCGTCGTCATTTGGTGATCAGCTCGCCGCGCAAATGCCTCGTGAGTCCGGAAGCTCCGCGAAACATCACGTTCCGCGCAGCCGTGCCGTGCGCCGCGAGCATGGCATGGGTGATGTCGTCGCCCGCCAGCAGGCGGGAGAAGAACGTCGCGCCCCACACGTCGCCGCAGCCGGTTGGATCGCCGGTGTCGAACGTCGTCGCGACGGGCACGAGTGCGGTGCGCAACGGGCCCGCATCGAAGGGGGTCGCCGCCTTCCGGAGATCCGAGAGCCTGTCGAAGCCCGGAGCGGCGAAGTAGACGGCGCCGCGCGAGCCGAGCGTAACGGTGAGGCATCGCACGCCGGCCATCATCGCGGTGGCGGCGAGCTCCATCGGATCGCGCGCGACGGTCGTCACCTCATCTTCGTTCATCTGCAGCAGGTCGAAGCACCGGCACCACTGGTCGACGTTCGGGAGCGGCTGCAGCACGCGCCATCCATCGGGGCGCACGGCGTGCACGAGCATGTGGAGATCGCAGTAGATCGGACCGGTGAAGTTCTGGCGGATGAGCTGGCAGGTCTCGAGATCGAGCTCCCAGCCACTCATGAAGTTGATGTACAGCGCATCGAGGTCGCGCAGCAGCGGCTTGAGCCCGAGCCAGCTCCATCCGGGGAGGCCGCCCGTGAGCTTCTCGGCGCGCCGCTCGCTCGTCTCGTAGCGCAGCTCCACACGATTGTTCGGATACGGCACGCCGATGAGAGCGGCGTCCGGGGCAACGTGGCTCAGCGTCGCGATGAACTCGCGCGCGCGCGGCGCGAGATCGTCGCCCACCTTCACGAGCGGCACGAACTCCCAGTCATCGGCGAGACTCGCGTCGAGCGCGCTCAGCGCGTACGCGCAGCCGCCCCATTCGGTCACCGGCTGCGACTGCGGATCGCGCCCGTAGATCGTGTCCCACACGAAGGTGCTGATGACGCCGAGTCGTTTGCGCCGCATCATCTCAGACCGCTCCGAGGCGCTGCTGCTTGAACGTAGCGACCGCGCCGACCATTCCGGCGCTGCTGCGCAATGTGCCCGCGACGATGCGGCACGCGTCCACCGCGGGGCGGAACGCGCGGCGCCTCACCTCGGCGCGCAGAGGCTCGAACAGCGGCTCGCCAGCGTGCGTCACGCCACCGGTGATGACGACGACATC
>DATHJR010000207.1:0-2423 GCA_035286525.1 Gemmatimonadaceae bacterium
GCGTACTTCTCCGGCAACCAGACGTACACGACCGATCAGAGCGCGATGAACTTCACGACCTCACAGGGCGTGTCGATCACGGGCATGGCGGCGGACGCGAAGGGTTGGAAGGGCACCTCGAGCCACAGCGCGACGACCAAGAAGTGCTACGCCGGCTTTGGTAGCCAGGCCGCTGCGACGACGCTCGACGGTATCATCACCTGCGATCCGTGATCTGACGGGCTGCTTCGGCAGCGCCACCAGCTCGCACAAACGCCCCGCGCTGAATCAGCGCGGGGCGTTCGTGCATCGTGGCATGCGTCGCCTCGGCCCGCGCGTGAAACAGCCGGTTGAGCGCCGAGAGGTAGGCCTCGGCCGCGGCGACCACGATGTCGACGTGGACGCCATTGCCGCTGTACACGGGGAAGCGCTCATTCCTCTCCGCATCCGTGATGTGGACGTCCGGCGCCTCCGTCGAGTGCAGCGACTCCCGCGCTTTCCGCTCGCGCACGCGCATCGTCACTTCGCCCACCGCGCTGATGCCTTCCGTCACCGCGGTCACGTCGAACTCCACGAGCTCGCCCGGATCCCCGACGATGCGATTGATCGCGGCGCACACAGCGTCCACCGGACCTGTGCCCTGCGCGGACTCGGTGCGCACCTCGCCATCGGGCCCCACGAGCCGCACGGTCGCCGTAGGTATGAGCTCCGTGCCGCACGACACCTGCACGTGGCGCAGCACGAACAGCGGGGGCGGCCGGCGCACCTCGCTCACGATGAGCGCCTCGAGATCGCGCTCCTCCACGAGCTTCTTTCGGTCCGCGATGTCCTTGAAGCGCGTGAAGACGTGGCGAAATTCGTCGTCGGTGAGCTGGTGGCCCATCCCCTCGAGCCGTGCGCGCAGGGCATGCCGCCCCGAGTGCTTCCCGAGCACGAGCGCGTTGCCATCGAGACCCACGGTCTCCGCTCGCATGATCTCGTAGGTCATCGGATTCTTGAGCACACCGTCCTGGTGAATCCCCGCCTCGTGCGCGAACGCGTTCGCGCCGACCACCGCCTTGTTCGGCGGCACGGGCACACCGATGATCGCGGCAAGCAGTCGCGACGTGCGCGCGAGCTGTTTCGTCTGGATGTTGGTGGCGAGGCCGAAGTGCTGCGCCCGCGTGTGGAGCGCCATCACGATCTCTTCAAGCGCCGCGTTCCCCGCCCGCTCGCCAATGCCGTTGATCGTGCACTCCACCTGTCGCGCGCCCGCGCGCACACCCGCGAGCGAGTTCGCGACGGCGAGCCCGAGGTCGTCGTGGCAGTGCGTGGAAAGCACTGTGCTCCGCGCTCCGGGCACGTGCTCGAGGATGCCGGCGATCATCGCGCCGTACTCCTCGGGCATCGTGTAGCCCACCGTGTCGGGGATGTTCAGCGTCGTCGCGCCCGCGTCGATCGCGGCCGCGAGCACCTCGCGCAGGAACGCGGGATCGCTGCGCCCCGCGTCCTCGGGCGAGAACTCGACGTCGGCGCACCGCTCCCGCGCGAAGGCGACCATCGTCGCGACGGCGTCCAGCACTTGCGCGCGGGTCATCCGCAGCTTGTAGGTGAGGTGAATGTCGGAGGTCGCGAGGAAGGTATGGATGCGCGGCTTCGACGCCGCCTCGATCGCTTGCCAGCAAAGATCGATGTCCTCGCGATTCGCACGCGCGAGCCCGCAGATCACCGGCCCGTCCTGCGTGCCCACCTCGCCCGCGATGTCCCGCACGGCCTCGAAGTCGCCGCGCGATGCCGCGGGAAAGCCCGCTTCGATGATGTCCACCTGCAACCGCGCGAGCTGCCTGGCGATCGCGAGCTTTTCGTCGCGCGACATGGTGCACCCGGGCGACTGCTCGCCATCGCGCAGCGTGGTGTCGAAGACGCGAACCGCAGCTTCCATGGTCACGCGCCCCCCTGCCCCGGCACTCGCTCGCGCGGCTCCACGAACGGCATCTTCCGCCGCAGCTCCCGGCCGACCTTTTCGATCGGGTGCTCCGTGTCCTTCTTGCGGAACTTCGCGAACTCCGGACGCCCGTTGCGGTTCTCGTCGATCCATCGCTTCGCGAAGGTCCCGTTGCGCACCTCCTCGAGCAGCTCGCGCATCGTCGCGCGCGTCGCGTCTGTCACCAGTCTCGGCCCCGCAACGTAGTCGCCGTATTCCGCGGTATCCGAGACCGAGTAGCGCATGTAGTTCAATCCGCCCTGATAGAACAGATCGACGATCAGCTTGAGCTCGTGCATGCACTCGAAGTAGGCGACTTCCGGCTGGTACCCGGCTTCGACGAGCGTCTCGAAGCCCGCCTTCACGAGCGCCGACACGCCGCCGCAGAGCACGGCCTGCTCACCGAAGAGGTCTGTTTCCGTCTCTTCGGCGAACGTCGTTTGAAGGACGCCAGCGCGCGTACATCCGATGCCCTTTGCGT
>DATHJR010000208.1:0-3235 GCA_035286525.1 Gemmatimonadaceae bacterium
CGCCCATCGTGAGGAGGTGCTTCGGCGGAACGAGCAGTGGCCCGAAGTTGTCGTGCGTCGGAGTAGCGGGCGGCGGGCCGAATCGCGACCCCTTCACCTCGTAGGCGTGCTGCCAGGCAAAGTACGGAGAGGAATCATCCTGCGCGAGCGGATTCGTGGTGGCGCCGAATCCCTGTCGCTGCGCGATGCCGTTCACGTAGAGCAGCCCCTGGCGCATGTACACGGTGTCGCCGGCCACGGCCACCGCGCGCTTCACCACGACGGGCGTGGAATCGTCGGGCATGTACGGACAGTTCGTGTTCGGCAGACAGCGCTGCGGTGGCGACTCGTAGACGACGATGCTCCCGCGCTTCGGCGCCGTGAAGCCAGGCATCCGGAGATTGGTGAACGGGATGTGGGCGCCGTACGAGACTTCGTCGACGAAGAGGAAATCGCCCACCAGGAGCGTCGGCTCCATGCTCTCCGAGGGGATGTGATACGCCGCGATCAGGAAGACCCGGATGAAGAGGAAGATCGCGACGGCGCTCGCGAGCGACTTCAGCCCCTCGCGCGAGATGAACGGTTCGCGCGGAGCGCGAGAAGTACGCGCGGCCGCGACCACCGACTTTTTTGCTGGCACACGGGTGCTGCGTTTCTTGGCTGCCACTTCACTGGGAGCTGAGGGGGCGCTACTGCGGACGTTCGATATTCCGCGCGAGTGGGGGTCCGGCACAAGGCCCGTCCGGGAGATGCAGCGAGGGGGCGCCCCGGTTCGAGAGCGCCCCCTCCACCTAAACTCGCGACGCGCGAGCGTTACTTGATGTGTTTGTTGACGAGCTTCGTCATCTCGAACATCGAGACCTGCTTCTTGCCGCCGAACACCTTCAGGAGCTTGTCATCGGCGTTGATGTTGCGACGGACCTTGGCATCCTGCAGGCCATTCCGCTTGATGTACTGCCAGAGCTTCTTGGTGATCTCCGTGCGCGGAATCATCGACGAGCCAACCACTGCGGCGAGCGCCTCGTCTGGCTGCATCGGCTTCATGAACGCCGCATTCGGCGTGCGCTTCTTTTTCGGTGCGGCCTTCTTCGCCTTCTTCACCGTCTTCTTCCTGGTCGCCTTCTTCGCGCTCTTCTTGGCGCCTTTTTTCTTTTTTGTGGCCATCGATATTTCTCCGGAGTGGTGAAAGGAGCTCGTTCATTCGCGAGAACGGGTCCATCGAAGGCGGAAGGTATAGGGAGCCGCGAAGGATGCAATAGGTAGATACCACTCTGACGCCCGTGAGGGAGGGGATTTTCAGTCGGCGCGCCGTCACCGCTGGCCGCCTCCGGCCTCACCACATCCGTGAAATCATCCGGATCACGAGCTTCAAAATCCGCGAAATCATCCGGATCACGAGCCGCGCACCGCACGCGATGCCCACGCGCGATGCCGGCGATGGAGAGGCCTTCGTCCGCGCCGCTCATGCTCCGTCGTTCACGCGTCTCGTCGAGAAAGCCTTCGCGCGCATAGCGCCAACGGTCCACGTTTGCAAGTGTCAACTCGCCTTTTCCGCCCGCACAATCGGTGTGACGATGCGCACGTTTCTCGAGCACGCGACCGCATGACGCGCGACACTTGGAACCAACCGGCTTTCCGCGAGTCCCACAACATGCGATCGAGCGGCGAACGCGGCCGGAACGTCATTGTCCGACGGGAGTGGCAGTGGAGCGGTTCCTGCTGGGAGACTCGCATCTTTATCCGGCCAGTGACGCCGAAGCCGCAGCAGGGGTTTCTCTCGATAATTGGCTCGCGGGGATGGTACTGTTGACGGACTCGACAAAATCAGTCGTTCGTGTCTATTTCATCGTCACAGGATCAAGAAAACTTCCGCAGGGATCGTGAGCGAGTGCAGGGTCGCCGAATTTTTGGGCTCGCCATGTGCAATATGGTCTTCCGTCGTGCGAATCTCTCCGGCCCCGACACCAGTCGCGCTCGGTCATCCTTCCGCCGTCGAGCAAATGCTTCCTCGTACTGCCCTCGTCATTTACGGTATCGCGCTTCTTCTGCTGTCGCTGGTCAGCCTGAATCGCTACGTCCTCGTCTCATTCTATCGTCGCAGCCGCCCGCGGTGGCTCGATCACCCGCCGGCGCTCGCGGCTGATGAGCTTCCCCGCGTCGTCGTCCAGCTGCCCATCTACAATGAGCGATACGTACTTGCCCGCCTCCTCCGATCGGCGACCGAGCTCGACTATCCTCCCGAGCTTCTGTCCATTCAGCTGCTCGATGATTCTACCGATGACACGGTAGAGCTCGCACGCGCGCTCGTCGCACGCTACCATGCGCAGGGTTTCGACATCACGCACATCCATCGCACCGACCGCGAGGGATTCAAGAGTGGCGCACTCGCGAACGGTCTGAAGCACACGACGGCCGAGTTCACCGCGCTCTTCGACGCCGATTTCGTGATCCCGCCCAACTTCATCCGCGCGATGCTTCCCCACATGCGCGACCCGGCTGTGGGCATCGCCCAGGGGCGGTGGGGCTACCTCAATGAAGAGTACTCGACGCTCACCCGCGCCACGGTGATGGGGCTCGACGCACAGTTCGCGATCGAGCAGCCCGGTCGGGCCTTCGGCGGCCTGCTCCTCGGCTTCAATGGCACGGGGACGTTGCTGCGCACCCGATGCATCGAGGAAGCCGGCGGGTGGCAGCACGACACGATCACCGAAGATCTCGACCTGAGCTACCGCGCGCAGCTCGCGGGGTGGCGCATCGCCTACGTACCGAGCGTCGTCTGCCCGTCCGAGCTGCCGGCGGACATCCACGGCCTCAAGGCACAGCAGTTCCGCTGGACGAAAGGAACGCAGGAGACGGCCAAGAAGATGCTTCCGAGCGTCATGCGCTCGAACCTGTCGCCGTGGCTCAAGCTGCAGGCCGCGTTGCACCTGCTCTCGAACAGCACGTATCCGATTCTCCTCCTCGTCGGGATCATCAATCCGCTGATCGTGGTGATCGCGCACCAGAGCAACATTCGCATCGCCTGGCCGATCTCGGCGTACTTCATCTTCTCGCTTTTCGGCACCTACTCGTATCACGCCGAGGCGGAGCGCGCGCTGCACAAGGATTGGTTGAAACGAATGGTGTACTTCCCCGCCTTCCTCGCGCAGTCGATTGGAATGAGCGTCAACAACGCCAAGGCTGCGCTCGAGGCATGGCTGGGGATCAAGTCGGGATTCATTCGGACGCCGAAATACGATCTCACTCGCCGCGAACA
>DATHJR010000209.1:0-9829 GCA_035286525.1 Gemmatimonadaceae bacterium
AACGTGGAGCCGTTACCGATCGCCGCGAAGCCCACGACGAAGGCGGCGATGAGTGCGACGGCCGCGGATCGGGCGCGGGGTGCGAGCGAATGTCCGGCGAGCCAGTCGAGCGCGCGATCGATCCCCGGCCGCAGCAGTCGCGCGCCCTCGGAGATCCCGATTCCGGCGACCGCGAAGAACATCGGCATCACCGAAAAGAGATACCGCTCGGCTTTCCACGCTGCGATTGAGTGAGCTACGAAGACGAAGACGAAGGGGACGAGGCAGAAGAGCGCGGCGCGTCCGTTGCGGGAGATCGCGAGAAGCGCCAGGAGCGGAAAGAGCGTCCAGATGGTCGCGTACTGATCGAGGAAGATGTCGTGGTAGTAGCGGAAGTTGGTGCGGTTGGAGGCGGCCCATTCATCGACGTAGCTGAACAGCGCGAGCTGATTGGCGAGCGCGCCTCGGCGTATCGCGAAGGCGGCGATGGCGACCAGGACGAGTAGTGCGACGCTTGCGCGAAGGAGCTGGGGGCGAGTGAGCGATGTGCAGGCGCGATCGGCGACTGCCCACGCCATCACGCTCGCGATGCCCACTATGGTGATGACCTGGAAATGGAGCGCGAGCAGAAGGAGCAGCAGTGCGGCGACCGACAGTTGCACTACACGCGCGCGCGGGAGGGTGCGGTCGGTGACGACGCGGTACACCATCGTCGCTGCCACGAAGAAGCAGAACGTCTGAATCGTGTAGAAGCGAGCAAGTTGGGAGAGATAGAGCGACTGCGGCTGGAAGCAGAAGAGCATGGCCGCGGTCCAAGCGGCGCCGCGTCCGGCGACGCCGCGCACCCAGACGAAGAGCGCGGTCACGAGCGCGGCGCCCGCGAGCACCGCGGGGATTCGCGCGACCGCGAGGCTTTCGCCGAACACGCGGAAAAGGGCGGCGACGAGCCACGTGAACAGCCGCGCGCGCGTATACGGCTCTCCGCCCGGAACGAGCTCCAATGTGCCCCGCTCGAGCAGCGAGTGCGCGGCCATGACGTGGTTCAGCTCGTCCACGTACGGAGTGTGATGCAGCCCGATGAGCCGAGCGCCGAGCGCGATCGCGAACACGGCCAGCGGCGCGGCGATCGCTGCGGACGGGAGGCGTGTCGACGCGCTGGGGCCCGGAGTCGTCATGGCGCCAAATCTAGTGTGCACGAGAAGACGCCCGCGACAATCATCGCGGGCGTCTCACTTGCCGGATTCAAAGGTGTCAGCCGCGATGGGCGACTGGCGAGCGACTCACTTGATGAGCCACTGGGCGACGCCGCCATGACCGGAGCAGCTACCGCTTCGGTGAGCGGAGTGCGAGTACATGCCGTCCTTGCATTTGGCGACGGCGCCCGTGGGATCGTTGTCCTCGGGCTTTCCGTTGCCGCCGGTGGCGTTCGATGCGCTCGAGCTCGAGGTCGTGGTGGCGCGGGTGCGGTCAGTCGGCGGTGCGGCTGCAGGAGCTGCGGCCGGAGCTGCCGGTGGACGCGCGGCGGGCGTCGCTGGTGGTGGTGCTGGAGCTGGTGCTGGGGCCGGCGCCGCTGCCGCACCCGCCGCAGCTATGCCGCCGTGACCCGAGCATGCGCCGCGTCCTCCCTTCGACATCGTGCCGTCGGTGCAGGCGACCATCGCCTTGCTTGTGCTCGCGGGCTTGTGGGCCGCGGCCGTGGCCTTTGCGTCGACGCCGCCGTGTCCCGAGCAGGCGCCGCGACCGGTGGCCGCGGATGTGGAACCGTCGGTGCACACCGAGCCAGTCGCCTGGGCGATCGCTCGCGTCGACAACGTACAGAGTGCGGCGATAGCCGCTGAGGCAATCAGGATACGCACGCGCATGATTTGGCTCCGGGATATGAGATGACGGGTGAAGGCCGATCCGCGATCGCAAGGCGCGGTCCGCGACAACGCATACTGTATCATTCTAGCGCCTACTACCAGCGCAAAATACGCCCGGATCCCGGCTCAGCTTGTATGGTATTCGCCTGCTCCGCGGGCGCGATTCCGCGCCGCTCAGCCTTTCGCGCGTGCGTGAAGCGTGCTACGATCCTGCGCTCACATCACTCGGTCCTCTCTGCCCGGAATCGCGATGCGCCTGCGCTCTCGCTCGTTCGTTATGCCCGCCATGTTCGTCCTCGCCGCGATGCCGGCCGCACTCGGTGCCCAGCAATCGGAGAAGAAGAAATCGCTCGAGGCCAAGTCCACCCCTCCCCAAGCCACCGGCGTGGATTCGGGCGCACTGGTACTGCCTACCGCTCTCAAGGCGCGGTCGATCGGGCCAGCCGTCATGGGCGGACGCGTGTCGAGCATCGCACTCGATCCTACCAATCCGTGGACGTTCTACGTGGGGCTGGGCACCGGAGGCATCATGAAGAGC
Source organism: Gemmatimonadaceae bacterium (assembly GCA_035286525.1). Classification (GTDB taxonomy): domain Bacteria; phylum Gemmatimonadota; class Gemmatimonadetes; order Gemmatimonadales; family Gemmatimonadaceae; genus FEN-1250. The sequence continues at coordinate 2,380 of DATHJR010000209.1, forward strand.
TCGGACAACGGCTCGACCTTTCAGCCGATCTTCGAGCACGAGGCCGTCGCGGCCATTGGCGACATCGCCGTGGCGCCATCGGATTCCAAGATGATTTACGTCGGAACGGGAGAGGCCAACGATCGCAATACGGTGAGCTGGGGCGCGGGTGTGTACACGTCTGCCGACGCAGGCGCGACTTGGGCGAAGTCGGGGCTCGAGAAAACGCGCGCGATCGCACGCATCGTCGTGCATCCCACGGATTCCAAAATCGCGTGGGCGTGCTCGCCGGGAGATGTGTGGCAGCCGGGCGAGCGTGGAATCTACAAGACCACGGACGGAGGCAAGAGCTGGAAAAAGGTGTACGCGGCGCCTGCGCCATTCGAGATGCGCGCCGGCTGCGGCGATCTCGCGATCGATCCGAGCGATCCGAACATCCTCTACGCCACGCTGTACGCGAGACTTCGTCGGCCGTGGGTGTTCACGTACGGTGCGGCAGCATCCGACGGCAAGGACATCGGCGGGATTCTCAAGTCAGCGGACGGCGGCGCTACGTGGACGAAATTGACGAAGGGTCTACCCACCATGACCGGCCGAATCGGCCTCGCGGTGTACGCGAAGAATCCCAAGACGGTGTACGCGCTCATTCAGAGTGACGCGGGCGGCACCTCCGACATCGATGACCCGTATAGCAAAGCCGGCGGCGTGTTCCGCAGCGACGATGCCGGCGCGACGTGGACGCGGCAGAGCAAGCTCGATCCGCGCCCCTTCTACTTCAGCCAGATTCGCGTTGACCCATCCAACGATAAGCGCGTCTACGTGCTCGGATACATGGTCCACGTGTCCGACGATGGAGGCAAGACGTGGCGCGAGGATCGCTTCAAAGGAGTGCATCCCGACAACCACGCACTTGCCATCGATCCGCACGCACCCAGCCGCATGCTTCTCGGCACCGACGGCGGATTGTACGAGAGCTACAACGGCGCCGAGGGATGGGCGCATCTCAATCGGTTCGCAGGCGGCGAATTCTTTCGCGTCAACACCGATAACTCGGTTCCCTACCGCATCTGCGGTGGCTTGCAGGACAACACGAACTGGGTTGGCATTGGCGACACCCGCAGCAAGGAGGGCGTTCGAAACGCCGACTGGCTGGCGATCGGCGGCGGCGACGGCTCGTACTGCACGTTCGACGCGACCGATTCGAATCTCGTGTACGCCGAGTCGCAGCAGGGCGACGTGTTCCGCTTCGATCTCAAGAGCGGGCAGGACAAGAGTCTCCGTCCGAAGCCCACAGAGGGACAGCCGGCGTTTCGATTTCACTGGACCTCACCGCTGATCTCCAGCGTGCACGACAAAGGTGTGCTCTATTACGCCGGGAATCGCGTCTTCAAGCTCACCAATCATGCAGAGCAGTGGCACGTGATCTCGCCCGACCTTTCCTCGAAGAGCTACGACCGCATGACGGCGGTCGGCAGCGGCGCCGAGGATTTCGGTGTGGTGTATTCGCTCGCCGAATCGCCCGCAAAGGCCGGCGTGCTCTGGGCTGGAACGGACGAGGGGAAGTTGTGGCGCACGGATGACGACGGCGGTACGTGGACAGATCTCACGACGTCGGTGCCGGCCGCGGCGAAGGGAGGCCGCATCAGCAGTATCTCGGCGAGCGCGGTCGACGCGCAGACGGCGTACATGTCGGTCGATGCGCACCGCGAAGGCAACTACGCTCCGCTAGTATTTCGAACCGTGGACGGCGGCAAAGTGTGGACGAGCATCGCGTCGAATCTGCCGCCGGAGTCACCGGTGAAGGTGGTGAGGGAAGACTCGAAGAACCCGAAGCTTCTCTTCGTGGGCACGGAGTTCGGATTGTGGTCGAGCGTGGATGGCGGACGCTCGTGGTTCAAGCTCGGCGGGTTGCCGACAGTGGCGGTGGACGACATCCACCTGCAGGAGCGCGACCGCGATCTCATCGTCGCGACGCACGGCCGCAGTCTCTACGTGATCGACGATATCACCGGCCTCGAGCTGCTCACGCCCGCGGTGCGAGCGGAGCCCGCGCATCTCTTCCCGCCTCGTCCCGAGCTCGGCTTCGTGGCGTATCCGGGGTTTGCGGACTGGAACGGGAGTGCCGAGTTTCGCGGAAGCAATCCTCCGGAGGGAGCGCTGCTCACCTTCTGGCTCAACGGATACTCGACCGACGTCGTGAAGATCTCGATCACGAACGCGCAGGGACAACCGGTCGCCAATTTGACCGCGCCCGCGATCGCGGGGCTCAATCGCGTGAACTGGGATCTCAAACCCACCAAGGATGTGCTCACCGACTACGGGGGCGAGGGGAAGAAGCCCGTGGCACCTGGCGAGTACACCGTCACTCTGAAAGCAGGCGATCACACGAGCACCCAGAAGCTCTCCGTGAGCTATTCAGCGGGGGTCGAAACCCGATAACAAAGGACGCTCGCCGTGAGGCGCGTCGAATACGCGTCGCTCATGAGTCAGGTGGTGCAGGGCGGTAGCGGCGGCGCCGGTGGTGTCTCTCTCACCGACGCCAGGGGCCGATGTACCAGATCGCGAAGGCTGCAACCAGCATCACGACGATGAGCAATCGCTGTTGGCGCAGCCGGCGGCTGGCTTCCCAGCTCAGCTCGTCGAGGTAGTATCGGCCGTCGGCCGTGCTCCGCATGATCGCGCGGTTGTGGAGCACCCTCCAGGCGGCGCCGTGCGTCCCGACGTTGATGTCCTCGGGCACAACGGCCTTCTCCGCCGTCGTGGCGCCGGCGCGTCGGAATGCCTCGACGATGTGGCGCTCCTTGATCAGGAGGACCGCGACAGCTGCACCCATTGGTTGCTCGCCTCGAACAGTGTGAAGGGCGTGGCACGCGTCAATGCGCGCGCCCAGACCGCTGGCGCGCGCACGGCGGCCGCGGCCGAGAAAGATTGCGTCACGTTCGTTGGGCCCGCGAGGGGTCGCTGGGCGTGTTGCACCGGGGCTCGCCCGAATTGTGCTCTCATTGTGCGGTTCGTCGTCCCTATCGGGGCGGCCAGCGAACTCGTTGCCCCCGCGCTACTTTTGAGGGCATGAGGCTGTTCGCAACCGGCCATTTTGGAGGCGCAAATGGGTGATTCGCATTCGACCGCCATGGGCGGTGTGGCAGTCGACGCCGGCACCGGGCTCCCCGAATTCCTGACGCAGGATTATTCGCTCTACACGCCGGAGGATCACGAGACCTGGCGCATGCTCTACTCGCGGCGCATGGACGCGCTTCGCGACACTGGGAGCGCGATCTACCTGAGCGGCGCGAAGCTCATCGGCCTCGAGCCTGATCGCCTGCCGGATCTCGACGATGTGAATCGCAGGTTGGCCGCGCGCACGAAGTGGGCGGCGGTCGGCGTGGGCGGCTTCATGCCACCGGTAGTCTTTTTCCGCTGCCTCGCGGCGCGCCGCTTCCCGACGACGCTCACCGTTCGCCCACGCGCCAAGCTCGACTATCTGCCGGAGCCGGACATCTTCCACGACGTATTCGGCCACGTGCCGCTGCACGCTGATCCGGTGTTCGCTGACTTTCTGCAGCACTTCGGCGCGCTGGCCGCGGTGTCGCCGGGCGAGAAGGAGACCGAGGAGATGGCGCGCCTCTTCTGGTTCACCGTCGAGTTCGGACTCATCAAGGAAGCCGGACGCACGAAGGTCTATGGAAGCGGATTGATCTCGTCCCACGGCGACGCGGCGAATGCGCTCGGCCCGAACTGCGATCGGCGCCCATTCGACCTCGACGCGGTCATCTCCCAGCCGTACGAGATCGACCACATGCAGGATGTACTGTTCGTCGTCGAGTCGTTCGAGCAGTTGTTCGCGGCGGTGGAAACGATCGCCGAACGCCGGCGGGTGAGCGTTTAGCCGCTGATCTCAGGCGGACCTGATCGACAGCGATCCGGGGAGCGCGTCGTCGACCTCCACGCGCACGTCGGTTCCCGGCTCGAGCGAGCGCAGCGCATCACTCTCGACGAAGTGGTGGAAGTGCTGTCCGGCGGAACCGCCCTTGGAGCAGGTGCAGGCGAGATCGACGAGCCGCGCGCGTGCGTGGTGGCCGTCGGTAAGCAGCGCGAAGGATGAGCCGAGCGCCTGGAGCTGGGCGGCGGCCGCCGCAGAGATTTCGAGCTTGCCGTCAAGCGGCGTTTTTCGCGACACCGTGCGTTGCTCGATGAACATGCCGCGCTAACCTCGATTCTCGCGGCGCTCGACCGGCACCGCGGTAGGTGCCGCCACGTCTCGATCGCTCCATCCGCCGGGGGCGGCATCCGGAAGCGCGTCGAACGCCGGCGACGAATGCAACGCGGTTGCAGCGTCTCGCGACGGGCGCAGCGCGAGCCATATCAGCCACAGCGCGAGCGGCGGTCCGGCAATCCAGAACGCGATGACCGGCAGCGAGGCCGAGGCCGTGTACACGGTGATGCCATCCTCGAGCGCGCTGAGGTTGATGCCGCCATTGCCGAACGAGGCCGAGACGGTGCCGTGCTGCCCGCTTCGCTGTACGAGCGGCAGGACAACGCGGGCGAAGGGCGCGAGCGTGGTTGCGGCGAGAGCCGCCCAGTAGGCTGCCGAGGCGCCCACGAGGTGCCGCACGTTCCAGCGTCGAACATCGAGTGTGATCACGATCCCTCCTGGTGCTCGTATTACGCTGAGATCACGGTAAACGTGACGGACTCCGCCGTCACTGGACCGCCCACGGATCGGCCTCGGGGTGGCGGGCGAATGCACGGAGCTCCTCAACGATCGGATCCTGGATCCAGAAACGAAAGATGATGCGCATTGGTGGCATGAAGCTGAGGCGCTGTCCGAATTCGGAGGGCGTTCGCAGGCGTATCGTGATCGGCCGGAGCTTCACCCAGACGTTCTGCGTCACGTCCGCGATGTCCGATGGACGAATCTCGATCTCGCCGAAGTAGTTGGACGCGTAGAGGTGTCCATCCCTAAGCTGCACGCGAAGCAGTGGCAGGGAGAATCGCAGGAAGAACACGGATCCGACAACTGTTAGCAGCACGAAGGCCAATACGGCTTCGTGGCCGAAGGGCCCGATCGGATGAGAGAGGTGCGAGTACTGGAATACGAGCAACCCGCACAGCGCGATCCAGATCGGCGGGAAGATGAACTTGTACAGAAAGGTGGCGCTCGACGAAAAGTCTCGGTCCACGTCCATCTCTACGGCGCGCCGGTCTTCGCAACCTTGAGCGACTGCACCACCGCGAGAAGCTGCGCCTTGCGCGCCGGGGAATTTGTGAGGACGACGAACTGAAGCCCGACTCCGTTGCGGATAACGGTATTCGGCGTGTCCACGTACAGTGTGTCACCGTGCGCCGGACGCGTTAGCATCAGCGAGTGCGAGGGGGCTGGCCGTCCCTCGAGCGTCAGCGCGCAGGTGGTGGTGCCGAGTGGGCGGCCGATATCCATGCCACCCATTCCCATGTTTCCACGATAGAGAGCGTGTGTGCCGTGCACCTCGATGCTGCTCGAATCGGCGCCTACCCATCGATTCCCGTCCGCGCCCGCGCTCACCGGCGCTTCACGAAAATCCTTCGGCAGGGAAACAGTGCCCTCGAGCGAATCGGATTTCCATTTCCGATCGACGAGCTCCGTTCCCGGAGGAGACACCGCACACTTGGGCATCCCGTCGGCGTTCTTCGACCAGGACTCGGGCGTGAGCCCCTGGCGAAATACGAGTTCCTGCGAGGATATGGCGCCTTGGCGCGCGGCCCCATCGGGCGACTGCGCACCGGCGCGCGCGGAAATGAGGGCCGAGCCCGTGAGCACGGCGACGATCACGTTCGCGAGTCGCGATTGCATATCATTCTCTCCCTGAGCGCACTGACGATTGGCCGGATCGTCGACTGATCCGGCGTTCTCGCGAAGACTACCGAAAGTCGAGGGCGGAGACAGCCCCGGAACCACACGGGGGAGCCTCGAGCTATCGCGCGGCGGCGTCGGACGGCGCGCGCGGCCCGCTACCGAACATCAGCGTGCCGAAGGCGATGGCGAGCATCGCGTACAGCGCGAACGCCAGCCAAAGAAAGGAGTTGCCGCTCGATGAGCGCACGGCGTGCAGGAGCGCGAACACGCCCACGAGCGCGTGTCCAAATCCGCCCGCCACGACCGCCTTGCCGTAGATCCCGCCGAGCAGCATCGTGCGGGCGATCCAGGATGTGATCGCGAGTCCGAAGAGCGCGGCGCCGTAGAGCTGCGCGAGCGGAAGCACCGCGGCGCCGGGCTCGATCGCGAATCGCGCGAGCACGAGCTCAGGAGCGAAGATGAGCGCGATCGCCGCGGCGCCGAGCACTATCGCGGTCGCCTCCATGAAACGCTGAACGAGCATGCGACGTCTCCTGAAATGATGACAATGGAATGTACAGGCGCTGCATTGGATCGCGACACGTGCAACATTTGCTGGTGCCGCATCACCTACTTCGAGAGCCGAGCGAGCAGATGAAGAGCCGAACATCCGGGCGTCACGCAACCACGCCTGCGCGAAAAAAGAAGCGCGCTGCCGCCAACCCCGACTCTACGCGGCAGCGCATCTACGCGGTCGTGCGGCGAGTGCCGCGCGGAAAAGTCGCGACGTATGGTCAGATCGCGGAGCTCGCGGGACTCGAGGGGCAGGCGCGACAGGTGGGGTACGCGATGGCCGCGGCTCCATCGAGCAGCGCCGTGCCGTGGCATCGGATCATCAATGCGCAGGGACGCGTGAGCATGCGGAGCGCGGGGACGGGAAGCACGATCGTCCAGCAGCAGCTGCTCGAGCGCGAGGGAGTCGTGTTCGATGGCGGCGGACGCGTGTCGCTGACGCACTTTCGGTGGAAGCCGCGCGGAGGCTAGAACAGCGTACGCCTCACGTGTCGAGCACCTCGTAATGCGTCACGAACTCCTCGCGCTCGAGAAGAAACTCGTCGTCCTCCCCGTAGTAGCGCGCGCGCTCGTAGTCGTCGCCGGCGAACTTCCGGATTGCGTCCAGCGAATCCCACAACGTCGTCAGCAGAAACTCCGTCACGCCATCCTTCGTGCGGCGAAAGACCCACACGCCGCGGTTACCCGGCGTCGATGCATAATCGGCGAGTCCGGTGCGGACCAGATACGCGTAGTACGCGTCGCTCTTGCTCTCCGGCACACGGCCATGCCACGCGCGCGCAATCATCGTCTGCTCTCTCCCACGTCGTGAATCACGCTAGAACAGGAATGGAACGAGCCGCTTTGTGCGCGCCGCGTACGCCGCGTACTCCGGCATCGACGCTTGCAACAGCTGCTCCTCCGAATGTATCCGCACCGCTGTCGTCACGGTCGCGACGAGCGCGAGAATGATCGCGAGCACCGTGGGCATCGCGCCCTGGCCGAGCACGCCCGACCAGACGAAGAGCAGTATTGCGGCGTAGATCGGGTGCCTCCAGTATCGATAGGGCCCGGCCGTCACGAGTCCGCCCGCCGTGGGGTTCGCGG
>DATHJR010000210.1:0-9877 GCA_035286525.1 Gemmatimonadaceae bacterium
CGCCTGGCTCGCCATCCCAGCGAGCGATTTCTCCAATACGCGCGTGCGCCGGATCTCCGGTTCGAGCGATGCACCGGCCCTCACTGCCGTCGCGCGCGAGACTACCGACGGATACGAGATCCGCTTCGCCGTGCCGCGCGCCGCGCTCTGCGCCGAGGTGTCAATCGACATCCTCGTGAACGAGATGTCGCCCGGGCGCCAGAGGCGGCGCGGCCAGCTGGTGCTCAGCGGTGCCCGCGGCGACCGGGTGTACCTGAGGGGCGATCGGCAGCCGCTCGAGCGCTTTCTCCGTCTGCTGCTTCCGCGATGAGCGCGCTCGACAACGTCTGCGTAGTGCTGGTGGAGCCGCAGGATCCGGTGAACATCGCCTCGGTAGTGCGCGCGATGAAGAACATGGATGTGCGGCAGCTCCGCCTCGTGAATCCGGCGGAGTACGACCCCTCGCGCGTGGAACGCGTCGCTCACGACACGCGCGACATCGTGTCGCAGATCCAGCACTTCGACTCACTCGACGCGGCGATCGCGGACTGCGTGTACACCGCCGGCTTCACCGCGCGCCGGCGCAAGGCGAAGTGGAAGCTCACGTCGCCGCGCGAGGTCGCGACGCCCGTGCTCGCCTCAGCCGCGGAGGGCCGCGTCGCGATCTTCTTCGGACGCGAGGACCACGGCCTCTCCAACGAGTCGCTCGACCGTGCCCACGCCGTCGTCACGATCCCGACGGGCGACCACCCGTCGCTCAATCTCGCCCAGGCCGTGCTCCTCGCGCTCTACGAGCTGCACGTCGCCGCCGACGCATCGCGCACTCTCGCGCCTCCGCGCAAGGACGCGCCGCCGGCGAGCGCCGAGCAGATGGAGCGCTTCTTCACCGACGCCGAAAAGTCGCTCGCGATGATCAACTTTTTTCGCACGCGCAATGAGGATCTCGTCCTTCGCTCGCTGCGGTCACTCACCTACCGCGCCGCCCCGGATGCACGCGAGATCGACCTGATGCGCTCCATCGCAATCGAGGTCATGCGCGCGATCGAACGCGCGCGCGAGCCGCGCACTTGACGCTGCCGCCGCGCTGCGGCTTCTTCACCGCATGAGCGAAGACGAGCTGGCTCCGGAAGAGGTGGTCGAGGACAATTGGCGCGCGCGCGCCGAGAAAATCATCGTCGGGGGGGCATCCACGGGGAGCAAGCGCTTTGCGACCCTCTACGGCGACGCGCACGACGAGATGCCGATGCACTATCTGCGCGCGTCCGGCTGCCGCATCTGGACCGCCGACGGCCGTGAGTTGATCGACTGTATCATGGCGCTCGGCGCCGTCGCGCTGGGCTACGCAGAGGCCGCGGTGACAGTCGCGGTCACACAGGCGGCGGAGCGGGGGAATGTCGCGGGGCTGTCGCACGTGCTCGAGGTGGAGGTCGCCGAGCGGCTGTCGGATGTCATCCCCTGCGCCGAGCGCGTGCGCTTTCTGAAGAGCGGAGCGGAGGGCGTTGCCGCGGCGGTGCGCATTGCGCGTGCGCACACCGGCCGCTCGAAGGTGATCGGCAGCGGCTATTTCGGCTGGCTCGACTGGTACACGGATGGCCCTGGCACCGTGAGCGGCGCCCACGAGGACTTCACGGCGGTGCCGTTCGACGACATCACCGCGCTCGAGAGCGCGGCAGCCGAGGCGGGCGACGGGCTCGCGGCGATCGTGATCGAGCCGGTGATCGAGCGACTGCCGAGCGCTGCGTGGATTGAATCCGCGCGCGGCATCGCGGACGAGCGCGGCGCGGTGTTGATCTTCGATGAGATAAAGACCGGCTTTCGGCTGCGCACGGGCGGCTATCAGGAGTACTCCGGCATCACGCCGGATCTCGCTGTGTTCGGGAAGGCGATGGCCAACGGATATCCGCTCAGTGCCATCGTGGGCCGAGAGGCGGTGATGCGCGCGGCGTCGGACTGCTGGATTTCGTCGACGCTCGCGGGGGAGACGATGGCGCTCGCCGCGGCCGCCGCGGTGCTCGATTGGCACGAGAGGGCGGAGGTCTGCGAGGGGCTGTGGGCGGCGGGGGAGGAGATGATGCAGGGCGTTCAGCGCGCGATCACAGCGTCCGGAATTGCCGGTGTGACCGTGCGCGGCATCGCGCCGATGTGGCTGTTCGACTTCGAGGATGAGGACCAGCGCACGCGCTTTGGCGAGCTCGCGCTCGAGGAGGGCGTGCTGTTCAAGCGCGGGGCGTACAACTACGCATCGCTGGCGCACGATGAATCGGATGTCGGCGAGATCGAGAGCGCCGCGAGCGCTGCCTTCGTGGCGCTGCGCGAGGAGCTCGCCGATGGTTGAAGACCCGGGCGGGCCTCTCGCGGGACGCACGCCGCTCGTGGATGTGCACGCGCACTTCTACCATGCCGCCTCGGGGCGGAGCGACTGGAAGCGCGTCAACGCCGCGAGGCTGCGCGCCGGCGAGCGAATCGGGATCCGCGCGCACGTCGCATCGATCCTCGGCAGCTGGGGCCACACGTCGCCGGCCTACTTCCCATCGCCCCAGGACGTCACCGAAGGGAACGACGCGATGCTCGCGCTCCAGGACGCGCATCCCGATCGCATTCGCTGCTACGTGTGCGTGAATCCAAATGACAGCGTGCACGCGCGCGAGGAGATCGAGCGATGTGTCGGTCGCGGCGCGGTCGGGATCAAGCTCGCCGCGAGCCGGCGAGCCGACGATGCGCTGCTCGATCCGATCGCGGACGAGGCGGCGCGGCGAGGGATTCCCGTACTTCATCACATCTGGCAGCATCGCACGCGCGAATGGCCGGGGCAGGAAATCTCGGACGGCGTGGATCTCGGCCGTCTCGCGCTCCGGCACCCGCGCGCGTCGTTCATCCTCGCGCACATCGGCGGGGGAGGCGATTGGGCGCACAGCTGCGCCGCGGTGTCGGAAATATCGAACATCCATGTCGACCTGTCGGGAAGTGGCGTCGATCGCGGGATGCTCGATCTCGCGTACGCCTCCGTGGGCGCGGCGCGGCTTCTCTGGGGATGCGACATCACGATGGAGACCGGGCTCGCGAAGCTACGCGCGCTCGAGGCCGTCGGGCTCGACGACGATGAGCTGGAGGATGTTCGCTGGCGCAACGCCGCGCGCATCTTCCCGCACAACGCACTTCCGGGAATTCCGACGAGCGGGGTCGCCGCGCGTCGCACCGACGCACACGTGCGCGTGCAGCAATGATCGACGTCAACTGCTTCATCGGCGCCTTTCCGTTTCGCGAGCTTCCCCATCCGAATCCGGATGTGCTGGTACGCGTGCTCGAGCGTGAAGGGATCGCGGGTGCGTGGGTGGGTCATCTGCCCACGGCCTTTCATCGCGATGTGGCCGCGGGGAACGAGGCACTCTTCGCTGCCCTCGAGCCGCACCGCGCGATCCTCGAACCGGTGCCCGCCATTCGCCCCGACTGGCCGCGCTGGGAAGCGGCACTCGCTGCCGCGCACGCGTCGGGCGCGCGCGCGATCCGCGCGTATCCGGCGCAGTGGGGGATGGGCGCACACGACTCCAGCCTCGCGTATCTCGCGGGCGCGTGCGGAGAGCTCGGACTGCCACTCGTGCTCACGACGCGATTCGAAGACGTCCGTCAGCGAAGCTCGCTCGACGTCGCGCCGGAGCTGAGCGGTGCGCACATCCGCGCGATCGTGCGCGCGAGCCCGCGCGTGAACGTGGTCGTGACTGCAGCGGGCCGCGCGCTCATCGAGGAAACGCATTGGGGACTCACTCCGGATGAGCGTGCGCGGCTGCGCTGGGACATCTCGTGGATCTGGGGACCTCCGGAGGACGACCTCGCACATCTGCTCCTCACGGTGGGCGCGGAGCACTTCCTGTTCGGGAGCGGGTGGCCGCTTCGGCTCGTGCAGGCGCCAGTCGCGAACCTGGAGCTGCTTCCGCGCGATGCGCGCAAGCTCGCGCTCGCCGAGGCGCCGTGAGCAGCGGCGCGTGCAGAGCGTGCGAAGGGCCTAATCGCTTGCGTAGACTGCTACTTGCGCGTGGTGAGCCACATGTGCAGATTCCCGTGCACTTGCGCTGCTTGTGAACGATTTCACAAAGGCAGTGCCCTTTGATTGCACCGTTTCCGTGGCGCAATGACGATTCGGAAAAAGTGGGCGATTCTGCCGGGTTTCGTGGTGTTGACTGTCATCGCAGCGATCGCATCCGCGTACACCGGCGCACAACAGCAGCAGCAGCCAACAGCCCCTCCCGCCTCCGCGCCCACCGTCCGACCGTCCGCACGCGCCACGAACAAGGCCCCTGACACGCTCATCGTCAATCGCGGCGAATGGGGCTACTGGGGCGGATCGACGCCGCAGGGACGCTCGCCCGAGCAGCCGATCGCATTCCCGCACCCGCGGCACGTGCAGACGCTGGGCATGAACTGCCTGTACTGTCACTTCTCCGCCAACAAGGCGATGGACCCCGGGCTCCCAGCCGTCGGCACGTGCATGGGCTGCCACACGGTCGTGACCGCGCAGCGTCCGGCGACCGATGGACTTCCCGCGCGCACGAGCGAAGGGATCCAGAAGCTCACCACGTACTGGCAGAACAAGCAGCCGATTCCGTGGGTGCGCGTGCACAAGGTGCCCGACTACGTTCAGTTTCCGCACATGCGCCACGTAAATGCGGGCGTCACCTGCCAGACCTGTCACGGACAGGTTCAGCAGATGACGAGGGTGTACCAGTACGCGCCGCTCAATATGGGATGGTGCGTCAACTGTCACATCGGCAACGTGAATCCGGCGTGGAAGGCTCGCTACGATTGCAGCACCTGTCACTACTAGGAATCGCGCATGAGTGAGAGCTCGACGCCCGTGGAGGAGCAGAAGCAGGGAGCGTCTCGCCGCACCTTCCTGAAGGTGCTCGGCGCCGCGGGAGCGACGACCGCGGCGATCGGATGCAGCTCGAACACCGGCGAGAAGCTCATTCCGTATCTCGTCCAGCCAGACGAAACGGTGCCCGGCGTCTCGAACTACTACGCGTCGACGTGCCGCGAGTGCGCCGCGGGATGCGGCGTGCTCCTCGAGGTGCGCGATGGCCGGACGTTCAAGATCGAGGGAAATCCGGATCATCCGCTGAATCGCGGCGCGCTCTGCTCGCGCGGGCAGGCGTCGGTGCAGGGGCTGTACAATCCGGATCGATATCGCCAGCCGATGCTCCGGAAAAACGGCAAGCTCTCGCCGATCTCGTGGACGCAGGCGATCCAGCTGCTGGAGCAGCAGCTCGCGACCGTGCAGAGCGCGGGGAAAGCGGGGTCCGCACTCTTCATCAATCAGCACGAGAGCGGAAGCTTCCCGGGCTTTCTCGATGCGTGGCTTGCGGGCTACGGGATGCCGGCGCACCTCAGCTACGCGGCGCTCGCGGACGGCGGCGTGATCGCCGCGAACAGGCAGAGCTACGGAGTGGCGTGGCCATCGCTCGACTTCACGGCCGCGAAGCTCATCGTCTCCTTCGGCGCCGATTTTCTGGAGACCTGGGGCGCCAACGTGCCGCAGCAGCTCTCGTTCGCGGACGCGCGCGCGAAGGGCGCCGACGCGCCACGGTTCGTGTACGTCGGGCCGCGACGCTCGCTTACCGGCATGAACGCCGACCAGTGGATCGCGTGCAAGCCCGGCTCCGAGCTCGCGATCGCGAACGCACTGGGCGGTTCGGGCTCGATCGCGCAGGCCGCGCAGGCGAGCGATGTGCCGGTGGCCACGCTGCAGGCTCTGGCGACCGAGCTCGCGAAGGGCCCACCGAGCCTCTTCCTGGCGGGCGGCTCGTTCGATGTGGCGCTCGCGGTGAACGGGCTCAATCAGAAGTTCGGCAACGTCGGCCGCTCCGTGCTCTCGGCTCGCCCGATCGAGAGCTTCGAAGGGATGTCGTCGGACGCGGAGCTCATGGATGCGATCGAGCGAATGCGCGCGGGGCAGGTGTCGATGCTCCTGGTGCGCGGCGCGAATCCGGTGTTCACGAGTCCGAAGAGCGCGAAGGTCGCCGACGCGATGGCCAAGGTCGCCTTCAAGGTTTCGTTCTCGAGCTACCCTGATGAGACCTCGGAGCTCTGCGATTTGGTGCTTCCGGACAACCACGCGATCGAGTCATGGGGCGATGCGCAGCCGCTGCCCGGTGTGATCTCGTTGCAGCAGCCCGGAATGGATCCAGTCTACGAGACTCGGGCGACGGCTGACGTGCTGCTCGCGGTCGCCAAGGGCAATCCGAAGCTCGCGACTGCGCATCCCGCGCCGAGCTATCGCGAGTATTTGATCGGACGCTATCCCGGTGGTACAGCAGCATTTACGGCGGCTCTGATAAAGGGGATTAGCAGCGGTGCCCTGGCCTCCGAGCGCGCGAAAAAAGCTGTCGTCGCCACCACGCGCACCGCGGCGAACATCGAAGCCACATCGGGCGACACCTATCTCGTCGTCTACCCTTCGCCTCTGCTCGACGATGGAAGCGGCGCGAACAAGCCGTGGCTGCAGGAGATCCCGGATCCCGTGACGAAGGTGTGCTGGCAGACGGTGGTCGAGGTCGGATCATCGGCGGCCGCGCGTCTCGCCATCGATAGCGGCGACGTGCTTCGCGTCGAGACTGCAGCGGGCGCGATCACCGCGCCTGCGTACGTCTATCCCGGGCTTCGCGGCGACACGATCGCGATCGCCTTCGGCCGCGGACACACGGCGTACGGACGCTACGCCATGAACGTCGGCGTCAACCCCGGCGACCTGCTGCCCGTCGCATTCGATGCCAAGTCCGGCGCGCAGGCCTGGACGTCGACAAAGGTGAAGGTCACCAAGACTGGCGACTTCATACCGCTCGTGAGCTCCGAAGGCTCGGCGCGCCAGCACGGGCGCGGGATCGCGCAGGCCATCGATGCGCGCGACCTCGGCATCGTGCCGACGCCGGCCGAGGCGGAGAAGACGGGCGGCGGCGAGGAGCACTTGCCGGGCGACGCGTCGCACGAATTTCTACCTGGGCTCCGCGCGCCGGTGGCGCAGGACGCGCAGGGCGACCTGCCGAGCGACGACAACATGAAGGGGATGTACGATCCGAAGCACTGGAGCGGGATGGCCAAGCGCCGCTGGGCGATGACCGTCGATCTTGCGCGGTGCACTGGATGCTCCGCATGCGTCACGGCCTGCTACGCCGAGAACAACATTGCGACGGTGGGTGCGATCCATCAGTCTCACTCGACTTCCGGGCTCGAGGGACAACCCGGCGCGAACATTCTGCGCGGTCGCGAGATGGCGTGGATCCGGCTCGAGCGCTACTTCGAGGGCGGCGAGACGCTCGACGAAAGCTTCGAGACCCGCTTCGTTCCGATGCTGTGCCAGCAGTGCGGAAACGCGCCGTGCGAGCCCGTGTGTCCGGTGTATGCGACCTATCACTCGCCGGACGGGCTCAACGTGCAGGTCTACAACCGCTGCGTGGGCACGCGCTATTGCTCGAACAACTGCCCGTACAAGGTTCGCTACTTCAACTGGTTTGGATACGGCGAGCCGGCGCGTCCCCAGTACGCGTGGCCCGAGCGCATGAACTGGCAGCTGAATCCAGACGTCACGGTGCGCGGCAAGGGCGTGATGGAGAAGTGCACCTTCTGCGTACAGCGTATTCGCGAGAGTGAGCATCGCGCGAAGCTCGAGGGGCGCGCCGTGGAGGCGGACGAGTTCACGACATCCTGCGCGCAGGCGTGCCCCTCGAACGCCATCACCTTCGGCGATGCGGCCGACCCCGCGTGGTCGGTAACGAAGATGATCGCGGACAAGCGCGCGTACCACGTGTTCGAGGAGCTCAACACGTTCACCGCGGTTGTGTATCTGAAGAAGGTCAATCACACAGTCGCGGCGGGGGCGTAGACAGATGACTGCCGTCGCACCCGAGACTCACGAAGAGCGTCGCGACAACATCGCCACGGCGGACGTGCAGCTCCCGCTCGTGAAGAGCTACACGCAGGTCACGGACGAGATTCTCGACACCCTCAAGATCACGAAGGCGTGGCTCACGGGACTGGCCATCGCCGTTACCTGCCTGGGTATTGGTGCTACCGCGTGGATCTATCAGATCTACATGGGACTCGGCGTCGCGGGCTATCACCCGCCGGTGATGTGGGGCGTCTACATCATCACCTTCGTGTTCTGGGTCGGTATCGGACACGCGGGCACGCTGATCTCTGCGATTCTGTATCTGTTCCGCGCCGGCTTCCGCACCACGATCTATCGATGCGCTGAGGTGATGACCGTCTTCGCCGTCATGACGGCGGGACTCTTCCCGATTTTGCACCTCGGGCGGCCATGGAAGTTCTTCTGGCTGATCCCGTATCCGAACTGGCGCCTCATCTGGCCACAGTTCAAGAGTCCGCTCGTGTGGGACGTGTTCGCGATCCTCACGTACCTCACGGTGTCGGCGACGTTCCTGTTCATCGGACTGATCCCGGATCTGGCCGTGCTGCGCGACCGCGAGACGAACCCGCTACGCAAGAAGATCTACGGCGTCTTGTCGTTCGGCTGGCGCAACTCGGATCGCGAGTGGCGGCACTTCGCGCGCGCGTACCTCTTTCTCGCGGCGTTCTCCACCCCGCTCGTGCTCTCGGTGCACTCGGTCGTTTCCTTCGACTTCGCGATGGCCGACGTACCGGGATGGCACACGACGATTTTTCCGCCGTACTTCGTTGCGGGCGCGATCTTCTCGGGCATCGGGATGGTCTTCACGATCATCATCCCGGTCCGCCGCTGGTTCAAGCTCAAGCACTACGTCACGCTCAACCATCTCGATGCGGCGGCCAAGCTCTGCCTGTTCACGTCGCTCGTCGTCGGGTGCGCGTACCTGACCGAGTTCTTCATCGCGTGGTACAGCGGAAGCGAGACCGAGCAGGCGTACTTCGTGAACCGCGTGTTCGGTCAGTGGTGGTGGGCCGCCTGGATCATGCTGACGTGCAACGGGATCCTCCCGATGATGCTCTTCTCGCAGAAGCTGCGGCGCAACACGACGTTCCTGTTCACACTCTCGATCTTCATCAATCTCGGGATGTGGTACGAACGCTTCGTGATCATCGTGCCGTCGCTCTCGCACGAGTTCGAGCCGTGGCAATGGGCGCCGTACGCGCCCACCTACATCGATTGGGCGATCCTCCTGGGCAGCTTCGGCTGGTTCTCGATGTGGTTCCTGCTCTTCGTGAAGCAGCTCCCGGTGCTGGCCATCGCCGAGATCAAGGAGATCGTGCCGCCGCGCATGCGGCATCCCGTGTCTCGCCTGAGCCTGGATGGGCACGGCGAGACACCCGGTACGGATGCCAGCAACGAGGTGCTCTGATGCGAGGCATCGTTGGCGTGTTCCCGGAACTCGACGCTGCGGTGGAGGCGATCGAGGAGCTCAAGAAACTTCGCGTGGGCGACGTGACCGTCTACTCGCCGGCTCCGAGGCATGAGCTCGACGACGTGCTCAAGGCGCCGCCGAGCGTCGTGCGCCGCTACACGCTCATCGGGGCGCTCCTTGGCGTGACCTTCGGCTACTGGATTCCGATCTGGATCTCCGACTACTGGCCGCTCGTGGTGGGGGGCAAGCCGATCGCCTCATGGGTGCCGTACACGATCATCGGGTTCGAGGTGATGGTGCTCATCGGGTCGCTGTCGACGGTGGCCGGGCTGTTCATCCACGCGCGAATCCCTCGCATCACGCAGACCGTGGGCTACGATCCGCGATTCAGCGACGGCAGCTTCGGAATCTGGGTGGAGTGCAGGCCCGACGAGCAGGAGACGGTGCGGCGCGTGCTGCGCGAGAACGGGGCGGAGGAGGTGCGTGGTGATCGCTAGTCAACCTCGCCGCCTCGTCATGATGATGCCCGCACTGTTCGCGCTCGGCGGATGCTCGTGGTTCTCGGACTTTCG
>DATHJR010000211.1:0-4063 GCA_035286525.1 Gemmatimonadaceae bacterium
GGGATCCCGCGCGCGTAGGCGAGAGCCTTGCCGTACGCCACGCCCACCAGCAGCGCGCCGACGAGTCCGGGCCCCTCGGTCACCGCCACGAGGTCGATGTCCGCGAGCGCGCATCCGGCATCCGCGAGCGCGCGTTCGACCACCGGCACGATGCTCGTGAGGTGCGCGCGCGACGCGATCTCCGGAACGACGCCGCCGAACACACGATGGATGTCCTGCGACAGGATCACGAGTGAGCGCTGCTGCACGTCATCGCCGCTTCCCTCCAGCACGGCGGCCGATGTCTCGTCGCACGATGTCTCGATTCCCAGCACGCGCGTCATGGCGCGACCTTGTTTCCGCGCGTCGGACGCACGACGACCGGCGCCACGTGGGCGAGCGGAAGGCGCACGAGATGTGGGCGCACGTCGACCACCTTCACATCCGCCTCGTTCGACGTGAACACATCCGCGGGGTGAACCGCGAACACCGTGTCATCCACGCCGACCGAGCGCCGGATCTCCGGCCACGCGCTGTACAGCTTGAGCAGCTCGCGGCCGCGCCCCGACACGAGCGCCTGCACGGCCGGCGGCTGCGACGCCATCGTGACGGAGGAGTCCAGGGTGAGCGCGAGATGCACGTCGATCCACGCCTCCGACGGTTCTTCGGAGCGCACGATGACCCACACCACCACCGCGAGGAAGAGCGCCGAAAATTTCACGGGGAGATGCTCGCTGACCGCCGACGTGAGCTGGCGCTTCAGAGAGGTCATTCGGGAGGATGGCGCAGTTGCCACGTTACTTCCCCGGCTCGGCGAGCAGTTGGACGATGAGCGCGCGATTCGTCGCGCTGTTCCAGTCCGACGCACCGATGACCTTCTTCCGGATGACGCCGTCCCGCGCGATCACGAACGTCTCTGGTACACCGGTGGTCTGATAGTCGTTCACGATCTTTCCAGACGGATCGTAGAGAATCTGAAACGTCAGCCCGAACTCCTTCACGAAGGCGCGAATCTGCTTCTCGAATCCCGGATCGTCCATGCTGATCGCGACGACCTTCAGCCCCTGCGCGGACATCGCCTGGTGCAGCTTCTCGATCGCCGGCATCTCGTCGCGGCACGGCAGGCAGAATGTGCCCCAGATGTTGAGGAGCACGACCTGTCCCTTGTAGTCGGCGAGCGTCTTCGTGCGCGGCATGGAGTCGACCGTCGCCGCGCGAAATTGCGGGGCCCTGGAGCCGACCGAGACGGGATACAGCTGGTCGCCGAACACGCGTGAGGCGACGAACAGCCCGCCGCCGAGCACCACGACGATCATCGCGACGACGGACCACTGCTGCCGCGCGGTCATGCCCGCTCCGAGCAGAACGATCGCAGCGCTGCAATCTCCGCACTCGGATCCGACGCGGTGAACACGGCGTGGCCGGCCACGAAAGTGTCCGCTCCTGCGCGCCACACCTGCCCGATCGTTTCGCGATTGATGCCGCCGTCCACCTCGAGCGCCGCCCGACTCTTCGTCTCGCTGAGCAGCGCGCGCGCCCGGCGCACCTTGTCGGGCGAGCTCGCGATGAACGACTGTCCGCCGAACCCGGGATTCACACTCATGATCAACAGCACGTCGAGCTCGGATGCGACCTCGCGAACCGCCTCGATCGAAGTCGACGGATTGATCGCGACGCCCGCGCGGCATCCCAGCTCCCGAATGCGCTCGAGCTGCCGGTGCAGATGCGGCGCTGCCTCGGCGTGGATCGTCATCGAGTTTGCGCCGGCATTCGCGAACGCATCGAAGAAGTTCTCGGGCTCGACCACCATCAGGTGCACATCGAGCGGGAGCTTCGTCAGCTTCCTCACCGTCTCGATCACCTTGGCGCCGAAGGTGAGATTCGGAACGAAACGACCGTCCATGACGTCGATGTGAATCCAGTCGGCTCCGCCGGCGTCGAGGCGCGCGATGTCGTCCGCGAGATGCCCGAAGTCGGCACTGAGAATCGAGGGCGCGATGCGACAGGTCATGGCTCCCGCCGCGGTGTGGCGACGCGGAGTCGCACGGTCACTCCGGGCGGCGCGGGTTCGTTGCCAGCGGGATCCTGGCTGGTCACCGTTCCCTCCGGGGCGCCGGGCGTCGTGGTATCTGCAATCGCGGGCGCCACGCGAAATCCCACCTGCATCAGGAGCTGCGCGGCCGAGGCGTACGATTGCCCAGTAACATCGGGAACCGCGAGGTGCGACGGACCGCCACTCACCACGAACGACACCTCGGATTGCAGCGGCGTTTTCTCGCCGCCGGTGGGCGACGACGACAGCACCTGCCCGCGCGGCGACGGACTCTCGCGCGACGTGACGTCGCCCGCGTCGAGTCCGGCGTTTTGCAGCGCGAGCTCCGCCTGCTGCCGCGTCAGTCCGACGAGCTGCGGTACCTGCGTGGTGCGCTGCCCCTGGCTCACGTCGAGCACGACCTTCGTTCCCGCCGGCATCACCGCATCGGGAAGAGGATTCTGGCCGAGCACCTGGCCGGATGCGGCGCCGGCCGTGAAGCGCTGCTCGCCGCGCTGCGCCGCGAAGCCGAGCTTCTGCAGCTGCGCGGCCGCCGCGTCGTAGGTCTGTCCGACGACGTTCGGCACCTTGGTATCGCTCGTGACCAGATGCGTCGGGAAGATGAAAAAAGCGACGATCAAGTAAGCGAAGAGAAATCCGCTCATGATGGCGACGAGATAAGGGATCGAGCGGCGGGCGGAGCCGCGCAGCGTCACCCGCTCACCCTCCGGAGCCGCGCCGCGAACGCGCCGTCCACGCCGCTCCGCTGCGGAAGCACGCGCAGGCGGCCGGCATCGAGCACGCTCGCCGGCACGACGCCCTCCGCGGGCGGCTCCAGCTGCCAGTCGCTCCCCTCGGCGAGGAAGCTCTCGATCTGCGCGTCGTTCTCCTCGGGCTCGAGGGAGCACGTGCTGTAGATGAGCAGGCCGCCCGGCCGCACGGCGGCGGCCGCCGCGCGCAGGATGCTGCGCTGCAGCGCCGCCATCACCGCGAGGTCCGAGATGCGCAGGCGCCACCGTGCATCGGGATGACGGCGCAGCGTGCCCGTTCCGGTGCAGGGAACGTCGATGAGCACCGCGTCCATTTCGCGCACGGCGGGGTGGCGCGCATCCATCACGACCGATGAGATGTTGCGCGCTTCGACGCGCCGCAGATTTTCGAGCAGCCGCTGCGTGCGATGCAGGTTGCGGTCTCCGGCGACGACGAGTGAGGCCGTGCGCGAGAGCTCGAGCGTCTTTCCGCCCGGCGCCGCGCAAAGATCCGCGACGCGCGCGTCCGGCGGCACGTCCGCGTACTGCGTGACGAGCGTCGACGCGGGGTCCTGGACGAAGAACAATCCCTTGCGAAACGCGCCGAGCTCCGTGAGCGAAACGCCGTGCGGAAGCTGGATGCTGTCGCGGAGCAGCGGGCTCTCCGACACATCGACGCCGGCATCTTCGAGCATCGTCTCGAGCTGCTCGCGCACGATGCCGTATGGGCGCAGCACGGTGGAGGGCTCGGTGTTATTCGCGATGAGCAACAGCTCGGTCTCCGCGGCGCCCCACCGCGCGACCCACCGCGCCACGAGCCAGCGCGGATGCGAGTGCTGCAGCGCCAGCGCGTCCACCGGGTCGGTGAGCCTGGGAAGCGTGAGCGCATCGCGCTCGCGATCCACGCGCCGCAGCACCGCGTTCGCCAGCTTGCTCGCGCCGATGCCGTGGCGCTGCTTCGCGAGCTCCACCGTCTGGGCGATCGCCGCGTACGCCGGAACGCTGCGCATCGAGAGCAGCTGATAGGCGCCAAGCCGGAGCAGATCGCCGAGATCGGGATCGAGGCGCACGAGGCCGCCCTTCACTCGCTCACTCAGATACGAGTCGAGGATGCTGCGGCGGCGGAGCATTCCGTACAGGAGCTCCTGCGTCCAGCGGCGGTCGCGCGCATCGAGCGGTCCAACGCGCGCGTCGAACGCGACGTCGAGCAGCTGGCCGCGGCGAAGATCCGCGCACAGATCCGCCGCGATGCGTCGCGATTCGGTGACGCCGGCAACCGGGCGGACGAGGGTAGGCGGCCGCT
>DATHJR010000212.1:0-7238 GCA_035286525.1 Gemmatimonadaceae bacterium
CAATCGCTCCCGAAGAGCGACCCGCCCGAGATCCCGGCCCAATACCGGAATGCGTTGCGAGAGCTCGACGACGTTCCTGCAATTCAGCTCGTGCGCGCCGCCACACCCGTCGAGAACATGTCGCGCCTGCGCAGTGCGCTCGGCGGTGGCCCACGGCTTCTCGTGAAGCGCGACGACGCAATCCCCTTTGGCTTCGGGGGCAACAAGATACGGAAGTTGCAGCTGGTGGCAGCAGCGGCCGTGGATGCGTCGGCCGATGTCCTGGTGACGGTGGGTGGCATCCAGTCCAATCACGCGCGCGCAACCGCCGCGGTGGCGGCGAAGCTCGGCATGCGCTGCCTGATCATCGCCAACGGAGCGGCTCCGGAAAGGGTGACTGCAAACGCGCTCCTGGATCAGCTTCTCGGTGCCGACGTGGAGTACATCAGCTCGCGCGAAGAGCGCGCACCGGCACTGGCCGCAGCGGTGGCGCGCCTCCAACGCGCCGGACAGAAGCCCTTCGCGATTCCCCTTGGAGCGTCGACTCCGCTCGGTGCCCTTGGATTCGTTCGCGCCGTGGGCGAGCTCCTTACACAGACTGCGCCGCCGAGCATGATCGTCCACGCCGCCTCGTCCGGCGGAACACAGGCTGGGCTGGTCGCTGGCTGCGCATTGTACGGACTCTCTACTCGCGTAATCGGCGTCAGCGCAGACGACGCGGCGGCGGATATCGCGCTCAAGGTGCACGATCTCGTTCGAGGCGTTGGCGACTCTCTCGGAGTCGAAGGCGACGCTCTCGCATCGGTCCATTCGATAGAGGTCGATGACCAGCAGGTGGGCGACGGCTACGGAATTCCGAGCGATGCATCGCGCGAAGCGCAGCGACTGGCCGCGCGCAACGAAGCACTCTTTGTCGATCATACGTACACTGCGAAGGCGCTTGCGGCGCTGATCGCGCGCGTTCGAGACGGGCAATTCCGGGACGATGAGACGATTCTGTTCTGGCATACCGGGGGCCAGGTGGGACTGTTCGCGTAGCGTGGTGCACTTTCTGTGAGTGAGCGAATGGAACAACGAGAATCGCTGCCGCGCCGTCTCGGCTTGGCAGGCGCGGTAGCCATTCTGATCGGATCCACGATTGGATCCGGAATTTTTCGATCACCCGCGTCCATCGCCGACCGGCTTCCGGGCCCGCTCGCGTTGATCGCCGTCTGGACCGTCGGTGGTGCGCTCGCGTTGTGCGGTGCGTTGACGCTCGCCGAAGTGGCCGGTGCGCTGCCGAGTACGGGAGGGTTGTATGTCTTCATCCGCGACGGCTGGGGAAAGCTGCCGGCGTTCCTGTTTGGTTGGACGGAGCTCGTCATCATTCGCGCCGCTGCGCTGGGCGCGGTGGCTACGACGTTCGCCGAATACGCGGTACGGATGGGTGGCCACAATCCGGCCATCGCACCCTGGGATGCTCGGGTGCACTATTTCGCGGCCGTCGCGATCGTGGCGCTCGCGATCGTCAACGTGATCGGCGTGAAGTGGAGCGCACTCGTGCTCGAGCTCACCACCGTGGCCAAGTACGGCGTCCTCGTCTTCATCATAGCGCTTGCCGCCATCGTGGGACCGCTGCTCACCGGAGGCGGACATCTCACACCGATGATACCGCCCGGAAGCTTCACCGTTGGCGCCTTTGGCCTTGCACTCGTTTCTGTGCTGTGGGCGTATGACGGATGGGCCGACCTGAGCTTCGTCGCGGGTGAGGTGAAAGATCCGCGGCGCAATATTCCACGAGCGCTCATTGGCGGAACACTCGCCGTCATTCTGGTCTACGTCGCGGTCAACCTCGCGTACCTCTCCGTCGTGCCTGTTCAGCAGATGCGCGGGTCGAAGCTCATCGCTGCCGACGTCGCGCAGCAGCTCGTCGGCAACTGGGGCGTGATCCTCATCGGCGTTGCCGTCGTTCTCGCGACGTTCGGCACGCTGAACGGATCGCTGCTCACCGCGCCGCGCATTTTCTTTGCGATGGCAGACGATGGATTATTCTTTCGACCGATTGCGGCGGTGCATCCCAAGTTCAAGACGCCGTACATCGCGATCGCGCTGTGCGCGGCGCTCGGCGTGGCGTTCGTGCTCCTTCGCACATTCGAGCAGCTCGCCGATACGTTCGTGATCGCCATCGTTCCGTTCTACGCGCTGGCGGTGGCGTCCGTCTTTCCGTTGCGGAAGACAGCTGGCTACGATCCACCCTATCGTGTGCCCGGATATCCGATCGTGCCTGCGCTGTTCATACTCGCGGCGCTGTACGTGCTCGTCAACGCGCTCGCCGATCCGGGAGGCCGTTGGCCAACCGTCGCGATATTCGTCGTCTCACTGGTTGGCGTGCCGGTGTACTATCTGAGCGTGGGAAGAAGTGTGAAGCGCACTCGCTAGCGAGGAAAAAAAACACCGGACGGCAGGTCCTGCGACATGACTGCGCCCCGTGGCTCAACGTCCTCTACGTTTTCGCCCCACGGAGTGGCCAGGGAGGGAATTGAATTGATGGAAGAGATGCGCTCCTTCCGGAAACGCGCGTTGGCCGCGGTTGCTGCCGCAATTTTCGCGTTTATGATTGCGCTACTTCCGCAAGGGATATGGTCAGCGCTCATTACCCTCAACCTGAGGACGTCGCCCACTATCCCATGGGCCGAGGTCGTGATGGCCGGGCTCCTTATTCTCTATTGGCAGTACCTCGGCGGACGATTCCCCCCTCGCCGCACCTCTGAGGCTCGCCGTCACCATCTACGCGCGAGTCGTGTGCCTCTGCCGATGTTCGCGTGGGCTGTTCTCGCCGGAGCGCTCGCGGTGGTCGCCTTGACCGGTGTGTGGATCATCCTTGCGCAAATCATCAGAATGCCCGGTAACGTTCTGCCTCCGATGGGGAACCTGCCTTGGCCGATCGTCGCGCTGGCAGTTGGCATGGGTGCGTTGATCTCTCCAGTCTGCGAGCAGGCTGGCATTTGGGGATATGGACAAACGATGTTGCGACGAGAGTTCACGGCTGCGACCGCCATAGTGCTTTCGGCGTTGATATTTGCCGTCGCACCGCACCCACCGTTCCACGTCCCGCTGATGCCCAAGATCGCGTTCTTTTTCCTGACGGGTGTCACCTTCGGAGTGCTCGCCGATCTCACGAATTCGATTCTACCGGGGCTCACGGTTCACATCCTCGGCCTGCTCTCCTTTTTCACGTTGATCTGGCCGAATGATCCAGGTCGCCGGTTGCTACGCGATGGCGGGGCGGATATCTGGTTCTACGCACACGTGGCGCAAGTCGTCGTGTTTGCGCCGCTCGCGATCGTTGTTCTCTCCGGTTTAGCTAGAAATAGCCTTGGAATGGCAGGTCGCACCGACATTGACCGCCGCTCGAAATCCTAACCATCACCGCTCCACTGAAGCGGAAATACCAGACATCCAATATGGCAAAAGAGGTTGAGATCAAGTGGTTGTCTGACGTGGAAGATCATGATTATTCGGCCGCGCTCTCATACCTCTGTCTGCTCTGTGACGAGCCGACCGCGGCAAAGTACGTGGAACATCTGCGAAAAGCGCCCGTAGCGAAGTTCATGGCGAAGGACATTTTCCGAGCGTCAGGTTTGTCGTTGTTGGGCGTCAGCAATTCGCACGTGCAGCACGACCGAGAGAAAGTCCTCGCGGGCCGATCATTGTCTCCGCTCCTGCTCGTACGGTCCACAAGTAACCAGAAGGTCATCATCGCAGATGGCTATCATAGAATGTGCGCCGTCTACTCATTTGACGAGAACGCTCTGATTCCTTGCAAGATCATCTGAAAATATTGAGAGCGAGAACTTTCTCTTCCTGGCGGATGACCACAGTACGGGCCGTCCTGTTGACCACTGACTTGGAGGACCGAACCGTCCATCGCAGATGGCGACACATGGTTCAATGCGCTGGGTCGAGCACTCGGAAATCAACGAACCGCCATCGCCCTTCGAGGCGGATCATGCGAAACTGATCCGCCGCGGACTCGGCCACACCACAGCGGGGCACCGATACGTGAGCCCAGTTGCCTCGCAGCTTGATGACTGCCTGGTCAATCGGAGGAGTGGGCAAACAGGAGACATGCGCATCGTGCGCCACCGAATCCGACGCCACGATCGCCTCGAAGGGGGCGTTGCGGTTCGCGTCCACCTTCGACCCCAGCATGTCGACGAGCAACGCGTTCCAATCGCCGTGCGCGCGGTTGTAATAGAATGCGCGAAGGGCGTTGCGGATCTGCACTCGTGAGGCCGAGTCGAGCGACGCTGCGGACTGTTGAGTCGCTGCAGTGCCGGCGGAGACAACCCATGCGGCCGCAAGAGCAACCAATGTTCGGCAAGTCAGCATGCGGTCCTCGGCTCTCCGCGAGCGGATTGACCCACTGCAGTGGCCAGGGAGGGATTTGAACCCCCGACAGGCGGATTTTCAGTCGCTTGAAGTCATTTCCCGCGCGGTCGCCGTCCTCCACAGGTCACCGACAGTCGACATAACATAGTGCTACCTCCTTCCTAGTATCTCAAGGTTTCGCTTTTCTTCGTCCGAAGACGGGCACACCCCGAGCGTGGGAATCGAGCTCTGCGACGGTTCAAACCTTCGACGGGGACGAACTGTCTACTCCAGGGCTGTCGCAGCCGGTACGATACGGCTGCGATCGGGACGCGCATACTTCCGGAGAGCAGATGTCCCTATTCAGTCGGGAGATTCTGTACGCCTCGCGCACGCTCAGAAAGAGCACCGCCTTTTCGTCGGCTGCGGTCGTAACGCTCGCCCTCGGACTCGGTTCGACTACGGCGATCTTCAGCATCGTCGAGTCGGTGCTGCTTCGCCCGCTCCCATTTCCCGAGCCCGAGCGGATAGTCGTTCCCGAATCGCGGAACAGGACGACTGGTGATCGCTGGTCCATCACATACGCAGATTTCATGGACTGGCGCGACAATCATACGTTCGAGTACGTCGCGCCGTACCAGGACACGGAGATGGACCTCACCGGAGGCGACGAGGCAGTCCGCGTCAAAGCTGCCGCGGTGGGCCAGCAGTTTTTTCAGGTGACCGGAGTCACGCCTTCGAAGGGACGCTTGCTCCAGCAGTCCGATTTCTCTCCGGATGCGCCGCGCGCGGTCGTCATCTCCGACCGGCTGTGGCGAGCTCAGTTCGGCAAGCGCATCGATGTCGTAGGACTCGACGTCGAGATCAACGCAATCAAGCGCCCGATCGTCGGCGTCCTTCCGCCCGATGCGGGCTGGCCCGTCGGCACGGACGTGTGGGTCCCGTTGCGAATCACTTCCGAGAACGATCCAGACCTCCAGCGTCGCGACAACTTCATCTTCGGCGGTCTCGCCCGCCTCAAGCCGGGCGTCACGCTCGAGGGCACGCGATCCGCGATGGCCGCATTGGCCTCGCGTGTCTCGGTGGCCGAGCCGGTGATCAGGAAGGACGTGACGACCCGGCCGACCCCAGTGCTCGACTGGATGCTCGGCCCGACGACGCCGCGCGCGCTCTGGATGCTGCTGAGCGCCGTCGTCCTCCTCCTTCTCATCGCGTGCGTCAACGTGGCCAACCTGCAACTCGCGCGCGCCGCGGCGCGCAAACGCGAGCTCGCGGTGCGGAGCGCGCTGGGCGCGACACGATTCAGACTCCTTCAACACACGCTCGTCGAAAGCGCGCTGCTGGCACTGGCCGGCGGCGTCGCCGGGGTAGTTCTCGCGCGTTGGCTCGTGAAGCTGATCGTCGCGGCGGCACCGCCGGATATTCCGCGCATCGATGCCGCCGCGGTCAGCCTGCCGGCGCTCGCGTTCGGCGCCGCGATCACGATGGTCGTCGCGCTGATCTCCGGGCTGGTGCCGGCGCTGAACGCGGCGCGCAGTGATCCGCATCGCGCGGTGGGCGAGGGCGGAGCACGTACGAGCAGTGGACGTTCGAGCACGCAGACGCGACGAACGCTCGTCATTGTCGAGCTCGCACTTTCGGTCGTGCTGCTGCTGGGTGCCGGATTGGCGATACGCAGCATCTCCCATCTGCGCGACGTCGATCCCGGCTTCGATCCGACATCCGTGGTGACGGCCTCGATCACGCTGCCGCGGGCCCGCTACGACAGTGCGGAGAAAGTGGTTCGCGTGCTTTCCGAGCTTCGGGAGCGTCTCGCCGCTGCCCCGGGCGTGGAGGCCGCTGCGATTGCGAGTGCGAGTCCGCTCGGCGGCGGCGGCTTCTATCTCGGCCGCATGATGGCGGCGGAGGGCCGCGATCCGGTGCCGGCCAACGAAGTGGCGGTGAACTGGAACGTCACGACGCCAGGATATTTCGACGTGCTGCGCGTGCCGATGGTGCGCGGTCGTGATTTCACGGCGCACGATGATTCCGCGTCACCTCCCGTGATGATCGTGAACGAGTCGTTCGCGAAAGCGATGTTCGGCAGGGAAAACCCGATCGGTCGACGCGCGATGTCGACGCGAGATGAGAAGGTGTATCGCGAGATCATCGGAGTCGTGCGCGACGTGAAATACTTCGGCGCGCGTGACTCGAGTCGCGCGCTAGTGTGGGTGCCGTACGCGCAGAAGAACGCCTGGGGTCAGGGAATCATCACGATCCGCGCACGTGGTGACCCACTGAGCGCGATTCCGACGATGAGGCGCGAGCTGCACGCGATCGACGGCAGCGTTGCACTCGCGAACGTGATGACCATGAATCGGGCGCTGGCACAATCGATGGCGGGTGACAGGATGATCGCGGTCCTGCTCGCCGCCTTCGCAGCGCTCGCGCTCATTCTGGCCGCCGTGGGAGTCTTCGGAATGCTGTCCTATTCGATCGCCCAGCGGACGCACGAACTCGGCATTCGCATGGCCCTCGGCGCGCAGAAGAGTGATGTGATGCAGCTCGTGGTGCGGGAGACGATGCCCATGGTCGCGATTGGCGTACTCGCGGGGCTGGCTGTGGGCCTCGGACTCACTCGATTCATGGAATCGATGCTGTACGAGGTGCGCGCAACCGATCCCGCAACGATCGCCGGCGTTGCGCTCGTGCTGGGTGGGGTCGGGCTCACTGCCGCACTGCTGCCGGCCCGTCGCGCCGCAGCGGTGAGTCCCGTAGTTGCGCTTCGCATCGAATAGGCCGTCGCCTCGAAGACACGCCTGCGCCGGCGAGGCTACACCCATGCGGTCTCTGGCCCTCGGAGAGCAAGATCAACCCGCTCGAGTGGCCAGGGAGGGAATTGAACCCCCGACACGCGGATTTTCAGTCCG
>DATHJR010000213.1:0-3144 GCA_035286525.1 Gemmatimonadaceae bacterium
GCTCGGCGCCCCCGCGAGCTCGCCTCTCGACACCATGAAGCTCCCACCGCAAGCGCAGCAGATGCTGGGCGGTCTGATGTAGATGGTGGGAGGCCAACCCTCGGCGGGAGGGAAGCCGGCTGCGACGGGCGCGGTCACGACGGTGGGCCTGCGAACGGACACGACGCTCAAGGGGCCGTGGGACAATGCCGCCCTGCTGCACGGCACCCAGCTCATCGCGGTGCGCGGCGACGTGAGTGTCGTGATGTCTCTCCAGTCCGCGGACTACGAAAAGGCAAAGGCGTTGCTCGCCGCTGTATGCGCGCACCTGTAGCCGCGTGTCCACTTCTGTGGGCGGACACGACATGACGCCGCGAATCATCGTGAGGATGATCGCGTGCGTACTCGCGGCGCCTCTCGCCGCCAGCGCACAGGCGCCCGCACCGGATCCGGATGAGCCGGCACTCACCCTCGAGCTCTCCTCCACCGAACTGCCGACCAACGGGCGCGTGACGATCTCAGGGCTCGCGTATCCGCAGCCCGGCGTGCAGGTGAGCGTGACGATTTCGCCGCCTTCGGGCGGTCCGTCGGTGTGGCTCGTCACGCCGGACAAGAACGGGCACTACTCGACGATTTATGGACTGACGCACAACACCGGCGTCTACAAGGTCAGTGCGCAGGCGGGCGCCAAAACCGCCACCGCGAAAACACAGTTTACGGTGCAGGGATATCCGATCGATCTCGACGAGGACGTCGCCGACAACAAGGATCTGCTCGCACAACCGGCCAAGCTGGTGACGACCGTGAAGCAGGAGATCCAGGGGCTGCAGGACTCGCCGGCCAAGACCGACCTCGAGGCGAAGCTCGACAAGCTGGATGCGGCGGTCAAGCCGCTTGCGGATCAGTCGGCGCATCTCACGCAGGCGCTCGCGCCGTTCAAGAACATGGTGGCGCAAGACCCGGATGCCTCCGTGGTCCTGCAGCCGCTCTTCGATCACCTGGCGCAACTCGACGCGGAGGCGAAGAAGCGAAACGAGCAGGCGGCGAAGGACATCGCGGCGAGCCAGAAGGGATTGAAGATGTGCGACGCCATCGACCATGCGACCGAAGCACTGAAGGCGGTGCCGGACATGATCGGCATCGCCAGGAAGCCATGGGAATTCGCCGCGGCATTCGCGACGAGCATGGCGAAGTCCGAGCTTCCCGCAGCGGCACGTCCGGGTGCGCAAACGGTCGGTGACCTCGCAAAGAAGCTTCCAGGCGCGGCTGGCAAACCGTCGGAATCGCTCGCCGAGAACGAGATCGAAGTGGGCTCGGAGACCGAGATCGCCGAAAAGCTCGTGGATCACATCCCCGAGTCCGTGCGTGAGACGCCCGGATACAAGTTCGTGGTTCAGGAAACAAGGAAGTTCGTGCCATCGATCGTCGACGGTACGAAGGGTCCGCTCGGCATGTTCAAAATAGCCACCACGCTGGCCGGCGACGTCATCGCATACGCGAACGAGCAGCTCTTCGCGAAGTACTGCGAGAAGTTCCAAGGCGGGTTCACGGCGACAATGCTGGCGCACTTCTACAGCAAGCCCACCGCCACGGGATCGACCACCGAGTGGTGGACCTACTCAGTGGCGATCGAGGGGAAGCTGGTGCTGCGTTATCCGAAAACCGCGCAGGGAGCGTCGGTCGCGCTCAGCGGGCAGCTCGAAGGCGGGGCCACGCACTTCGGCTATGCAGAGAACGTGTTCAGCACCGACCTGTACGGCTCGATGACGAAAGGAGGAACCGTCCGCACCAAGGACGTCGCGCCCGCGGCGACGGATAACGCGGAAGGCGGGATGGTGAACGCGCTCACGTCGCCGACGTCGTTCTACATCCCCCTCACCGGCCAGTACTCCAACGGCAAGGTGACGATCGCGATCGGCAACGCGCGCACGGACTTCAACGACACGTACACGCGCGCTCACACCTTCTACGTCGTCATCGCGCCCACCACGCTCATGCTCCCGGTGCTGGGCCACTTCACACTCCCCTACAAGAACGCCGAGTGGATCGCCAACGAGGTGGTGAAGGATGACTACACCGTGCAGCAGGCTGGTAAGACGATGGTGATTCGAAAGACGGCGAAGGTGGAAAAGCCCGCGAATCAGAACCTCGCGGTCTACACGATCGACATGAAAGCCTGCAATCCGGGATGCGAGTGACGTCGGCGATCAGCCAGGGCTCCATCCAACAGCGCTTACTACCTGTTTTTCAACGAAAGCTGAGACTCACCCAATGCGCTATCGGCGATCGACTCACTCCTCGCGGGAGAATGCCTCTATGAAACTCACCGGCCACCATCAGCGAAGCCGCCTTCGCCTCCTTACGGCAGCGGGCGTTGCCACACTCTTTGCGACAGCCCCGATACGTGCTCAGGGTAACGATTGTACGACGGTGTTCGCGTCATCATCCAAGATGCTCGACGTACCCTACCACATGTACATGATCGACAGCGCGAAGACCGACGCTGTGCTGCACGGAGGCAAGCCTACGGCTGGCGAGGTGATCTCGGCCGGAGGAGAGATGTACGTGCTGTCCCGCGGAAAATGGGTCAAGAGTCCGGTGAGCATTGCCGAGCTAAGAAAGGATCAGGATAATCTCGATTCGACGAAGGCCACGTGCTCGCACCTGCGCGACGAGAGCGTGAACGGTGAGCCCGCAGCGGTCTGGCGGTCACACATCGTGAATGCGGCAGCAACGATCGATTCGGACGTGTGGATTTCGAAGAGTCGCGGCGTCGTCCTGAAATCCAACTCTCTCACGGACGTCGGCGGCCCCTTGGGAAAGAGCCGCAGTATGGCTCGCTACGACTATACCAACGTCCGGCCGCCCGCCGGCGTCCCATGAGCGGGGGATCGGTGGCCGGCACGGTACCACTCATGCCGGCGCCCGTGTCTCACCGGAAGCGATGGGTCGCGGGGTTGATCGTGGCGTTCATCCTCGGCTTCCTGCTGGCGTGGTTTCTCAAGAAGTGCCCGCAGCAATCGCCGAACGGCGGCGCTGGTACTGGCGGCGCGATGACCGGTGGTAGCGCGCCCGGAGCCAAGGGGAGCCCGCAAAAGGTCGGGAAAGGATCCGGTACCGGCGCAGGCGGCGGTGGAGGAGGCGGTGGAGACAATACCACCAGCG
>DATHJR010000214.1:0-2094 GCA_035286525.1 Gemmatimonadaceae bacterium
ATGATGGCGCACAATCGGCGTGCGCGGGACTCGCCGTACGTGCGTCGCCTCGCGGCGTGCTGCATGCCGCGGCGGTGCCGACGATGATGAAGTGCACCATCGCGAGCAGCGCGAGAATCCCGAACGGGCGACGAAGGGTCATGGGATCGAAGATAGCGGCGTGCGCACCGTGCGGCTCAGGGGGCGTGAGGTGGTTGCAACGCCGAATCGGCGTACGCCTTTCCGAGCTCCTCGCGCGTATTCGAGAGAGAGGTCCGAAGCGCGTCGCGGAGTTTCTTCACCGCCCTGCCCCGAATGTTGAACAGCCCGCCACTCGGCAGGTCGTCGAACTTCGACCGCCGGAGGATGACGAGATACATCGCGCCCCTTCCCGGCGACGACGGCGCATCGGCGACGGTGATGAAATCGAGCTGTGATTCGAAGTAGTGCGAGGCGTAGAGGAGCTTGGTCGTCATCCAGTTCACGTCGGGGCGCGCGGGCGACGAGTACATCGATCGCTCGAGCACCTCGAGCAGGGGCTTGAGTCCCGACGGGTGATCGAGCTCCCAGGAGATTCGCGACGCAACCGCTGGCGGTCGCGCGCTTCGCGGCGTCGCCAGCATCGCGGCGAACGGCTCGACATCGAGTCCGGCGAGCATCGGCTCGGCGAGCAGCGTGCGAAACGCATCGCTGCTGCGCACCGGATGCTTGGTGTCGTCGTAGACTACCGTTTCCTCCATGCTGTCGGCACGATAAGCGTTTACATAGGCGACGAGCCACTGGCGCATGAGCGAGTCGGCGCGAGGCGCCGGCGAGTGCAGGTTGGCGAGCTGCGCGCGGAACCTCTCCATCTCGGCGGCTGGCAGTTTCACATCGCAGTCGAGCGGGTGGCACTTCGCGAGCGCTTTCACGTCGGCTGGATCGAGCGCGAGCGCGGCGACGTCGTCGAGCCGCGCAGGCTCGCCAAAGCTCCCGGAAAGAGACGTCGTTCCGGTGGAGAGAAAGCCGGTGAGCTGCCGCGCGCGCTCGATGTAGAACGCGCGAGGGACCTCGATCCGCACGACACCGAGGATCGCGATCTCCGTCTTCTCCTGCGTTTCGAGCGAGACAGCTACCGCCTCGCCACGGTCCACCGACGCAGCCTTCTTCGCATCGAGAATCGTGAGGCGCTGAAGCAGCGTCGGCGCGGCCTGCGCGCGCAACGCCGGACTTGCGAGCACGACGGCCAGCCACGCGGCACGGAGCGGTGCACTCATCTCGCAAAGTTGTGTGCGAGCCGACACCAAGGTAACCGCGCTGGTTCGAATTGTTACTCGTGGCAAACTCGGCGGCGGGAGCTGGTAGCGCCCTCGACTACTGGTCCGGCGGACGACCGAGCTCGCGCGCGCCCACGTCTACGTTGGTGCGAATGCTGTCCCACTGCAGCGAATTGAGGAGCCGTCCACCTTGCAGCTCGCGCTCGACGAAACGGTGCGGCTGGAGCACCCCGCCCTCCGCGCGCCAATCCTCATACGTCGTGACCGAGGTGACCGGAGCTCCGGTGGCGTGAATCGGCATCGCTTTTCGGAGAGCGAGGATGAGACCCGTGCTGTCGTCGAACAGATATTGCTTCTCCCAGCCGTCGGCGAGAGCGACGCGCACGCGGTGTGCTTGGCGGTTGTCGAATGTCTCGGCGCCGACAACGCTCACCTGATGTCCCTTTCTGGAATAGTCGACGAACGACTCATCGAATTCGGCGCCGCGCCTGCCGGCATCCGCGGCGGCACCGGTGTCTACCACGAGCTTCTGTCGCTGAAAGCTGTACTCCCAGGTTTTGCCGTCGAAGCCCTCGGAGTAGTCGAAGCCGGGCGCGTGAACGTTTACACGACGCCACATGGGTCGCTTCCACACCATGTCGGTTTTCGCCGTGAGCGTGCCCTCGGTGTAGACGCCCCACATGTGGCGGCTCTCGATGTGCTCGAGGCGGTCGCGGCCCCCGATGGCGCGAAAGTAGTGCGCGAAGATGGCGTCGGGGGTGGCCTCCATCGCGCTCGGCGCGGCAGCCTCGTGATGAGGATGCGAGCACGCCGCGGAAACCATGATGACGGCGACGAAGCTGACGAAGCGAAGTCGATC
>DATHJR010000215.1:0-4880 GCA_035286525.1 Gemmatimonadaceae bacterium
ACGATGAGCCGGTAGCCGCAACATCGGCGCGCGTCGCCGGTTCCGATGCGATTCATCGATAGTCATTCCCATCTCGCGGATGCGGTCTTCGATGAGGACCGCGAGGGCGTGATCGAGAGGGCGGCGGCCGCTGGTGCGGTCGCCGTCGTCTGCATCGGGGCCTCGCTCGCCGACGCCGCGCGAGCGCGGGAGCTCGCGGCGCAGTACCCGCTGCTGCGCTGGACCGCGGGCGTCCACCCGCACGAAGCCGCTGCCTTCAACGCGGAGACGGACATTCCCGCGCTGGAAGCGTTACTCGATGCCGGCGCCGTCGCAATCGGCGAATGCGGTCTCGACTACCATTACGACAACGCGCCGCGCGCTCGCCAGCACGACGCCTTCGATGCGCAGCTCGCGCTCGCGGCGGAGCGCTCGCTGCCGGTGATCGTGCACACGCGCGATGCCGAAGCCGACACCGCGATCATGATCGACCGCGCCGCGCGCGACGGCGTCACCGGCGTCCTTCACTGTTATACGGCCTCCCTCCCGCTCGCCGAGCGCGCGCTCGGGTACGGATGGTACGTCTCGTTCAGCGGGATCATCACGTTCAAGACCTGGACGGATGTGGAGCTCCTGCGCCGCATCCCGGACGACCGGCTGCTCGTGGAGAGCGACGCACCCTATCTCGCCCCCGTTCCGCGACGCGGCAAGCGCAACGAGCCCGCGTGGGTGGTGCACACGATCGAGCACCTGGCTGAGGCGCGCGAGGTCGCGCCCGATTCGCTCGCCGATCGTTGTCGCGAGAATACGGAGCGGTTGTTCGGGTTCACGACGCACCCGCGGAACACCTAGCTCCGTTATCTTGGGGTAGCTATCATCAGCCGTGAATTCCCCCGTCGTTCCATGGAGGCACGAGTGGCCGCTGTTCCCTCCGATATCGAAATCGCGCAGCACGCCAAGATGCGTCCCATCGTGGATGTCGCAGCCGATCTCGGACTCAGGGCGGACGAGCTGGATCTCTACGGCAAGTACAAGGCAAAGATAGATCTCGAGGTCTCCCAACGCCCCACGAAGGGGCGCCTCGTTCTCGTTACGGGCGTCAATCCGACCGCGGCAGGCGAGGGAAAAAGCACGACGCTGGTGGGTCTCACGCAGGCGATGCGCCGACTCGGCAAGAATGCCGTGCTCTGCATGCGCGAGCCGAGCATGGGGCCGGTCTTCGGCGTGAAGGGAGGGGCAGCGGGCGGCGGATACGCCCAGGTGGTCCCGATGGAGGACATCAACCTCCACTTCACCGGCGACTTTCACGCGATCGCCGCGGCCCACAATCTCCTGTCGGCGATGCTCGACAATCATCTCACGCAAGGCAACTCGCTCAACGCCGATCCGCGCCGCATCACCTGGCCTCGCACCATCGACATGAACGACCGGTCGCTTCGCGATGCGGTGATCGGGCTCGGTGGCGTAGCGAACGGCGTCGTGCGCGAGGAGCGGTGGGTCATCATCCCCGCGAGCGAGGTGATGGCGATCGTGGCGCTCGCGTCGAGCCGCGAGGATCTCGAGGCTCGCCTCGCCCGCATAGTCGTCGGTGCGACCGCGGGCGCCAAGCGCGAGCCCATTCGCGCGAGCGACCTCAAGGCCGTCGGGGCGATGAGCCTCTTGCTCAAGGATGCGATTCGTCCGAACCTCGTGCAGACGCTCGAGGGTGGACCAGCCATCGTGCATGCCGGTCCGTTCGGCAACATCGCACACGGCTGCAACAGCGTCATCGCGACCAAGACCGGCCTCGCGCTCGCCGACATCGTGCTCACCGAGGCCGGCTTCGGCTCTGACTTGGGCGGCGAGAAGTTTTTCGACATCAAGTGCCGGTCCGCCGGCTTGAACCCCGAGGTTGCCGTTCTCGTCGCGACCGTCCGCGCGCTCAAGCTCAACGGCGGCGCGAACAAGAAGAGCCTCGCCACCGAGGATCTCGGCGCGCTCGAAAAGGGACTGCCGAATCTCGCGCTGCACATCGAGAACGTCGCGCAGTTCGGCGTGCCCGTCATCGTCGCCATCAACCGGTTCACCACCGACAGCGACGCCGAGCTCGCGATGGTGGCGGATTTTGCGCGCAAGCACAAAGTGCGCGTGGCGTTGAACGAGGTGTGGGAGAAGGGCGGGGAGGGCGGGGAAGAGCTCGCGCGCGAGGTTCTCGATGCGCTCGAGAAGGACAAGTCGGCGTTCAAGCCGATCTACGACGCAAAACAGCCGATCAAGACGAAGATCGACACGATCGTGCGCAAGGTGTACGGCGGTGACGGTGCCGACTACACCGCCAAGGCGGATCGCGCGATCGAGTATCTCGAGTCCATCGGGCTCGGCGAAACGCCGGTGTGCATGGCAAAGACGCAGTACTCGGTCACCGACGACGCGACGAAATTGGGGCGTCCCAAGGGTTTTCGAATCAACGTCAACGAGGTGTACCCGCTCGCCGGCGCTGGCTTCATCGTCGCGCAGGCGGGAGACATCATGACGATGCCCGGATTGCCTAAGGAGCCTTCCGCCGAGAAGATGAGTATTACGAAGGACGGCACGATTACCGGACTGTTTTAGCTCCGCGAGCCGGCAGCGAGTTGTTTTCTACCGAAAGGGGGACGTGTGGCGCACCACCGTATCGAAACTGCGACAGCTCCTGCCGCGATCGGCCCGTACTCCCAGGGAATCGTGGCGGGCGGATTTCTCTTCACTGCCGGACAGATCGCGCTCGATCCGGCATCCGGCAAGATGGTAGAGGGAGGCATAGTAGAGCAGACCACTCGCGTGCTCGCGAATCTCCGCGAGGTGCTCGCCAAGGCCGGAGCGACGTGGACGGACGTCGTCCGAAGCACCGTGTATCTCGTCGACCTCGCCGAGTTTCCGACGGTGAATGAGATCTACGGGAAGCACTTGGGGAGCGCGCGCCCGGCTCGCTCCACCGTTCAGGTCGCGGCACTGCCGAGGGGCGGACTGATCGAGATCGATCTCATCGCCCAGATCCCCGCATGACCTATGCGACGAACCGGAGTGGCGACGATGAGTAGGTCAATAGGTTTGAGCACCGCAGTCGCGTGCACGATAGCCCTCGCCGCCTCAAGCGCGCGCGCGCAGGTTGCGGACAGCGCGCGCGTCGGCATCTCGCCGCAAACCGACAGTGCGCGCGCCGTCGCAGCCCCGCGCGTAGGCGCTGTGGCCGATTCGCTCATCGACCGGCGCGACTCGGTGCTCCTCGCCGGCCCGCCGATTCGCCCGAAGACCGCGCTCCTGCGATCCCTTCTCATTCCAGGATGGGGGCAGGCATCGCTCGATCGCGGCACTGCCGGCGCGACCTACTTCGCGCTCGAGGCGGGCTCGATCGCGATGTTGATCTTCGCAAAGCACGAGCTGGCCACCGCAAAACGCGCGGCGCTCGATAGCACCTTCGTCGGCGACTCGACGCTTGGTCCGCCACCCAACATCGGCGGGCGCGTTCGCGTGCGCAGGCTTCAGGTGGAGGACTGGGCCGCCCTGATCTTCTTCACCCATCTCTTTTCCGCGGCCGATGCGTTCGTCTCGGCGCATCTGTGGGACGTGCGCGTGCAGGTCCATGGCGGGCAGGCGATGCGCGCCGGGGGCATCTCCGCGACGATTCCATTTTGAGCGGGAGCAGCGCCCCGGTCGGCGTCTTCGATTCGGGGATCGGCGGTCTCACCGTCGTTCGCGAGATCGAGCGACAGCTTCCCCACGAGCGCATCATCTACTTCGGCGACACCGCGCGCGTACCGTACGGGCCGAAGAGTCCGGAGACCGTGCAGCGCTACAGCCGCGAGATAGCGGACTGGCTCGTGGGAGAAGGCGTGAAGGCGATCGTCGTTGCATGCAACACCGCCACGGCGCACGCGCTGCCCATGCTCCGCGATTACGTCACGATACCGGTCATCGGCGTCGTCGAGCCCGGTGCGCGGGCGGCGATGCGGATGACGCGATCCCGGGTCGTCGGAGTGATTGGCACCGCGGGCACGATAGCCTCGGGCGCCTACGAGCGAGCGATCCACGCCATTGAGCCGCGCGCCCTAGTCATCGCGCGCGCCTGTCCGCTGTTCGTTCCGTTGGTCGAAGAAGGATGGACGGATCGCGACGCGACGCGCCTCATCGCGCGCGAATACCTCGAGCCGCTAGCCGAGGCGCACGTGGACACGATCGTGCTCGGTTGCACGCACTATCCGTTGCTCGTGCCGATGCTCGCGGAGGTCGCTCGACCAGGCGTGCGGCTCATCGACAGCGCGGCGGAAACCGCGGCGGAAACGCGCCGCACGTTGATCGAACGCGATCTCGTCGCGCCGAACGTAACGGAAGTGCCCGCGCACAGATTCGTCGCCTCCGACGATCCCGATCACTTCCTACGCGTGGGCCAGCGCTTCCTCGGCTCGGCGATCGATCGCGTCGAGAAGGTCACCCTCGGATGAGCCGGTCCACGCGCGCAGCTCGATGCGCTCGGGGCGCATGACGAGATACGCGGGGCGGTCCACCCACGCGCCCGGGTTCGCGTACACGCCGCCCGAGGGCGCGCGCTCGAGCGTGGCGACGTGCGAATGACCGAACACGGCGACCTCCGTGTTGGGATGCGCGGCAAGGTACTCGTGCGCCACGGCGCGAAGTCCACTCCCGCCGTCCGTTGCGCGGTGCGCTTTGCTATGACTGGAGGTGCCGCTCGCGATGCGAGTCGCGAGGTCCGGATGCAGCGCGCCGAAGGCCCGAATTGCCAGAGGATTGCGCATCACGCGCTTGAACGCGCGATACCGCTTGTCCTCCTGCGGTCGCAACCCGTCGCCGTGCGCGACGTGCGCGCGCCATCCGCCAAGATCTCCGTTCCACTCGCCGTGCACGAGCTGCGCGCCGATCTCGTG
>DATHJR010000216.1:0-2822 GCA_035286525.1 Gemmatimonadaceae bacterium
CGCGAGCGTCGAGATAGGATCCGGGCGGTGTCTCGCGCATCGTCTCGATCGCACGCTCGATCGCCGCAACAGCCGCGCTCGAAAGATCATCGGCGCTCCGTCCATCGTCGAACGGCTCCGCGTCGAGCGTCGTGAATTGTGCATCGGTGAGCATCTCGCCGCGCGCATACGTCAACAGGCGATCGATGCTTTCGGCGACGTGCCGCAGATGAAAACCCACGGCGGCGGCCCCGCCCGGGAGCGCCCACAATTGCGCCGTCGACAATCCCCGCACAGCCAGCGGCACGTCCTCGGCCGCCTGCATCAGCGCATGCGCGGCCGGCATGACCATCGCCGGCATTCCCGCGATCGGCCCTCGCAGCCAGGGCTCAGCCATTTGCGTGCATCCTCCCGTTTCGAGCGCGGTGAGCAGACTCGGATGCGGATGCCATGCGTCGTGTCAATCGAGCGGCACCACCACGCCGCGCTTCATCACGAAGCGCACGTGGTGCAGCGCGCGGATGTCGCGAGTTGGGTCGCCGTCCACCGCCACCAGGTCGGCCGACAGCCCTGGCGCGATGGCTCCGCGGTCGTCGAGATGAAGCGCCTTCGCATCGTTCACGGTCGCCGCTTGTAGCGCCTGCACCGGAGACATTCCGTATTCAACCAGCAACTCGATCTCGCGGGCATTGTCTCCGTGCGGAATCGCGCCGACATCGCTTCCGTTGCAAATGGTCACGCCCGCAGCCAGCGCCTCGCGAAAGGTGCGGTGCTTGAGCGCCACCTCGGCGGGCATGGAGTCGATGCCTTTGCGCCAGCCCCCGCGAATGAACCCGACCTCCGTGCCAGACAGTGTCGGGCAGAGGGCGACGCCACGCGAGGCCATCAGCCGAAACACCTCCGGAGTGCCGGCATCGCCGTGCTCAACCGTGGTGACACCTGCCAGCACCGCGCGCCGAATGCCTTCGCTGCCACGCGCGTGCGCAGACACGTAGCGGCCGGAGCTTCGCGCGGTCTCGACAGCCGCCTTGAGCTCATCGAGCGAAAATGTCGGCTCGGTTTCCCCGTTCGGACCCCATTCGTGGTCGGCGTACACCTTCACCCAGTCGGCGCCGTGGCCGATCTGGCTCCGCACCGCGTGGATCATGCCATCTATGCCATCCGCCTCCTCGGCACCCTGCGGCACGTGCCAGCGCGGATCGAATCCGCTCGGCCCGTACGACCCGGTGGCGACGATTGCGCGCGTGACGACGAGCAGCCGCGGCCCCGAAATGATCCCCTTATCGATTGCCGCCTTCAGTCCCACGTCGGCGTCGCCGGCGCCCTCGGTGCCGAGGTCACGCTCCGTGGTGAAGCCCGCTTGAAGCGTACGCCGCGCGGCTACCGTTGCCCTCGCGACGCGCAGCGCGAGCGATTCCTTGAGAACCTGGTCGGACCACTGCGCCTCGGCATACGGGTGCAGGAACAGGTGCGAATGTCCCTCGATGAGTCCCGGAAGGAGCGTGCTATTGGGAAGATCGACTACGCGAGTGCGCGGCGGCACGACCAGCGCGGTGCGCGGTCCCACGGCGGCGATGCTGTCGCCGCGCACGAGTACCGCCCAACCGGCGTGCACGATACCGCGCGGCGCGTCGAACACGCGCGCCGGAACGAGCAGGATCGTCGTGTCCGTCGGCACCGCCTGCGCGGCGGCAGACCGGGTGGGTGCGATCAGGCAGGCCAGCAGCGCGAGGGCCGCCAAGATCCGTGGTTGCGTTGCGACTCCCATGTCCTCCGCGAATCCAGGATACCTTCACAGAGACGTCCGATCAGCGAAGCTAACGTCGGGTAGTTGCGGCGCCGAGTGTCTTGTCTTGACACGACCCTCGGTGTGCGCAGATGTTATGTATGTTTTTGTAGGTACATTTGGCACAGGCTCCGATCGATTCGACGGGCATGGGCGAGGGCGATGATCGAGATACGGAGCGTGACAAAGTGGTACGGCGATTTCCGCGTTCTCAACGAGTGCTCAGCCTCCGTCCCGAGGGGATCGGTGGTCGTGGTGTGCGGCCCGTCGGGATCCGGGAAGAGCACGCTAATTCGATGCATCAATCAGCTCGAGTCAATTGACTCGGGCGAGATTACCGTCGATGGCGTCTCGGTTTCGGCGCCGGGCACGGACCTCTCCGCGCTTCGGGCGCGGGTGGGAATGGTCTTTCAGAGCTTCGAGCTCTTTCCCCATCGCACGGCGCTCGAGAACATCGACTTGGCGCAGCTCACCGTGCTCAAGCGGAGTCAGCGAGAGGCCAGCGAGCGTTCGATGGCCCTCCTGGAGCGCGTAGGCCTGGCCGATCACGCGCACAAGTATCCCTCCGCCCTCTCCGGCGGACAGCAACAGCGCATCGCGATCGCCCGGGCCCTGGCGATGGATCCGGTCGCGATGCTGTTCGATGAGCCGACGTCGGCGCTCGATCCGGAGATGATCAGCGAGGTACTCGACGTCATCATCTCGCTCGCGAACCAGGGGATGACGATGATGGTGGTGACGCACGAGATGGCGTTCGCGCGTCAGGTCGCCAGCCGCGTGCTGTTCATGGATCAGGGGCAGATCATCGAAGACCGCGACACGCATTCGTTCTTTGTCGAGCCTCAGAGCGCGCGGGCTCGCGAATTCCTCTCGAAAATCCTGCATCACGACTTCATCACGGCGTGATCCATTGGCGACACCGTTGTCTCGAGCCCCTCGCAGAAGCGGACGGGTAGACATGAAAACGCGAAGCGCCCAGCAGCGAGCGTCGGGCAACGGCTCCGCCGACTTGCCCCGCTACCAGCAAATCGCCAACGAGCTAATCGCGAAGATCGCA